>CAZQUC010000538.1:0-2885 GCA_964596095.1 uncultured Enterobacteriaceae bacterium | reverse complement strand
GTTATTCGGAACGGAGGGCTTTGCCGGGATCGAGCCGGGCCGCGATCAAAGCCGGGGGGAGCGCGGCGAGCGTGCAGAGGATGAAGGCGCCGAGACCGATGACGGTTACATCCTGCCAGCGCAGGCTAGCCGGGATTTCGGCGAGGAAATAAAACTCTTTCGGAAACAGCTCCTGTCCGAGAAATTTGCCGCATAATTGGCTGATGGTGTTTCGGTTGGCAAGAGTGAACCACCCGATGACATAACCCGTCAGCACGCCGAAGACGCCGACGATCATGCCTTGGGTGATAAAGAGCGTCGTGACTTGACTCACGCGTGCTCCCAGCGCGGTGATCATGCCGATCTCCCTGCGTTTCTGGACCGTGACCGTGATAAGGGTGTTCATGATGGAAAACGCCGCCACCAATACGATGACGAAGAGCACGAAATACATCATCATGCGCTCGTTGCGGATGGTGGCGAACCATCGTTCCCATTTATCCGTCCACGGCCGCGCGCTCCAGTAAACAGGCAGCGCGCCCTCATCGATGAGGCGGTTGGCGAATTCGACGGCGCGGTAGGCATCGGCAGTATCGAGCGCGAGGCCATCCACCCCGTCGCCCAATTCGCGCAGTTCCTTGCCGATATGCAACGGCGCGAAAACATAGAACGGATGCTGCAGCGAGCGGAAAATGCCGGAAACGGTCAGCGTCAGCGGTGTGACCGATTCGGCGAGATCGTCCATGATCTTCTTGGTCTGCCGGTCTTTCTCCTCATCGCTGAGTTTGTCCCACTCATCCAGCCGCCGCAGCGCCTGCTGTGCCACGGTGGAGGAAATCACATCCAGCGTGTCGCCAACCTGCAAGCCGAGGCGATCGGCCACATCCTCGTTGATGACGACGCTATCCTGGGACAGCTCGAAGGCTCCCTGCTTCAACAACTTCGCGTATTTGGCGATGACCTGTCCGTCGTTCTCATCGATCGCAAAGAGACGGCCCGGCGTGCTGCTGGAGCCGCCCTTGTCTTCAGTCCGGGTGAAAAGCACATCCGCCTCCACAAAGGGCGCGGCATGAGTGACGAAGGGCAGCCCACTCACGACTTCCTTCACTTGCCGCCAGTTTACGCGCTCATCTTCGGAGAGATGGGATTCGTCCTCCATCGGACTCACCACCACATGCGGCTCGAAGCCGATAAGGCTGGTCTTGATCTCCTTCTCAAAGCCGCTCATCACCGCGATGACCACCACCAGAGCCCACACACCAAAGGCCACACCGAGGATTGAGACCACGGTGATCACGGAGACGAAGGAGCGTTTGGGCCGCAAATAACGCAGCGCGAGAAAAAGGGAAAACGGCATCGGAGCCGGGAACGTGGCGGTCTGCGGCGGTGTGTCAAAGCGCGAGGACGAAATTCGCCGGCGTTCAGAAGTAGCGGCGGCCGCTTACTCCCGCCAGACCAGATCGGCGATCACCGCCCGGTGGTCGGAGCCGAGATCCGGGCCGAGGGCGCGCCGCATCACCCGCCAATCGCCCGAGTGCAGGACGTGATCGATGGGAATCTGGAACAACGATCCCGCCATCCACGTCGGCTGCCAGCCGAACCCCTCCGCGCTGTCACGCAAGCGGGCGCGCCGGCAGAGTCGTTGCCAAGAGGCCGACCAGCGGGTGACGTTCAAATCCCCGGCGACCACTTGCCGGCTGAGACGGCCTTGCAGGAACGTCCCCAGTTCATGCAACGCCTCATCGCGCAGCCGGGTGTTGGCGCCGCCGGCGGGCGGCACCGGATGCGCGCCCACGAACAAGAACGGCCGGCCTTCCCACTGGAACCGCGCCACAGGCGAGGGAGAGGGAACGGGCGCGAATTGCCTTTCCTCCAGCCTCTCCCACGGCCGGCGGCTAAGCAGGGCGTAGCCGAACATATTGGTCTGCGGCGTGAATTTCTGGTGTGGATACACGTCCGCGAGCGCTGCCAGCGTCGGCCGCCACCCCGTGGAGATTTCCTGGAGAAAGACGATGTCCGCCTCCGAAGCGCGGAGAAAGGCGGCGATGTCCGCGTGCCGCGGGTTGTCGAACAGCACGTTGAAGGCCAGCACCCGCAACGGGCGCGCACCGTCAACCGGCGGCTCCTGTTCTTCCCCCCGCCACAGCGGCAGCAAACACCACACATTGGCCAGCAGCGCTGTGCAGGCCACCGCCGTGGCCACGCGCCGCCGCAGTGCCAGCAAGAGCGGCGCGGCCACGAGCAGAAAAATGAAATACTGCCCGCGAAAATGCGCGAACAAATCCAAGGCCCAATGCCACTCACCCACGAAGCCAAGCGCGGTCGCCCCCGAGGCCACCGCCACGCCCGCCGTCACCAGCCCGCTCATTGACAGGCGAAACAAACGCCCGCGAACGGGCGTGACGGCGGAATCGTTCATGCGCCTTCGTGGCACAGACGCGGAAGGGCGCAACCCGGAAATCAGCCACGACGGGGAGGAGGCCAAATCAAAAAGCAAACGCCCTGACGCGCCGGGGCCGCCGCGAAGCGACCGCACCATCACGACTTCCCCGCGCTCAGCTTCCACTTGAGCAGCGGCATGACCACTTGCCGGAGGCCGGCGGCGACCGGATGCACGCCATCGGGCACATGGGTTTGGGAGGTGGCGGGATCGTTCTCATGGAGGCGTTGCCGATTCGCGTGGTGGTTGATGATCATCATTCCCCGCTCGATGGCGGCATCGCGATACATCTGATAGGAGCCTCCGGCGTCCGACGCCTGTCCGTCTCGGTCTGGCAAATCTCGGCAACTTCGACGCCGCCATCCCCACTCGCGCCGAAGTGGGCGCCGTGCGGAATTTCAACGGCCGTATCGATGAGTTCTCGCTGGTCGCGCGGGCGTTGGACGCGGAGGAAATCCAGGCGACA
>CAZQUC010000537.1:0-2892 GCA_964596095.1 uncultured Enterobacteriaceae bacterium | reverse complement strand
TCCCATCCCGAGAGCCATTACTTCATGATCTCCGACCTGCAAAAAGACCAGATCGAAGACTACGCCGCCCGCAAAGGCCTGAGCGTCGAAACCATGGAAAAATGGCTCGGCCCGTGGCTGGGGTATTGAGGAACGCGGCCCGTGTCCCCATCCGATCAAGGCTCGAACCTCTCGGATTTTTTTGGAAAGCGCCGCTACTCCCGCCGCGCCGCGTCGGTGACTTTGACCGGAATGGCGTAGAGGCTGGTGCGGGCGGTGACGAAGAGGGTTTTGCCGTCGGAGCCGCCGAAAGCGAGATTGGCGCCGCCCTCGGGCAGGACCACCCGGCCGAGGCGCGTGCCGTCCGGCGCAAACACCTGCACCCCATCCCCGGAGCTTGACCACACGCGGCCTTCATGATCCACGCGGATGCCATCGGGGCCGCCTTTGTCGATGGTGGCGAATTCCTTGCCTTCGGAGAGCGAGCCATCGTCCTTCACCTCATAGACGCGGATGGCGCGGGGGCGTCCGGAGTCGGCCACGTAGAGCTTTTTTTCGTCGGGCGAAAAGGCGAGGCCGTTGGGCATGTCGTGCTCGCGGCTGACGATGGCGGTGGCGCCGGTCTTGGGATCGAAGCGGAAGACGAAATTCCCATCCAGTTCCTTGGCCTCGCCCTGCGGCACGCCGTAAGGCGGATCGGTGAACCAGACCGTGCCATCGCGCTTCACCACCACATCGTTGGGCGAGTGGAATTTTTTGCCGTCGTGGCGGTCCACCAGCGTCTTCACCGTGCCATCCGCGGCCGTGACCGAGATACGGCGGCCGCTGTGCTCGGCGGTGACCAGCAGACCGTTGAGATCCGTGGTATTGCCATTGGCGTTCCGGGAGTCGGCGCGAAACACAGCGAGCCCGCCGTCTTTGGTCCACACTTTCAACTCATTGGCAGGGATGTCGGAGAACACGAGCTTCCCGTCTTTGCCCCCCAGCCACACCGGGCCTTCGGTGAATTTCAACCCGCCCGCCAATTTTTCTACTTTGGCTTCCAGGTCGATGGCTTGGGCGAAGGCTTCTTGGTCCACCGCGACGACCTCGGCACGGACGGTGGTCACGGCGATGGCCACCGCGGACAGCAGGCACAGACGGCGGGCAACAATAGATAAGGCGGAGATTTTCATGGCGCGCCACAGTTCCCCAAAAACGCCGCGCCGCAAGCCCGGCGTCTCGGGCTGGAAACTGAGCCGGAGCGAAGCGGAGACCGCCGAAGGCAATGCTGAAAACTCCCCCCACCTTTTTTCAGCCCGCGCTCCGGCAAATGTGGTAAGATGCCCGCTTTGCCATGCTGACGATCCGCAAATTAGCCAAGTCCTTCAACACCCGCGTCCTTTTCCAGGGCGCGGACCTGACGATCAATTACGGCGAGCGCGTCGCCCTCATCGGCCCCAATGGCGCGGGGAAATCCACGCTCTTTTCGCTCATCCTCAAGACCGACACGCCCGACACGGGCACGGTGGAGCGCGACGAATACACCACCCTCGGGTATCTGCCGCAGGAAAGCGAGCCGACCGGCGACGAAACCGCGCTCGACATCGCCACCGGCCGCGACGGCGATCTGGCGAAGCTGGAAACCATCCTCCGCGGGCACGAGCAGGGGGGCACCACCAGCGATCCGGCTTACTTCGAGGCGCAGGCGAAATTCGACGCCCTCAATCATCCCGAAGTCGAGGCGAAGGCGAAGAAGATGCTGCGCGGCCTCGGCTACAAGGAGGAGGATTGGGTGCGCCCGGCGAAGGAACTGAGCGGCGGCTGGGTCATGCGCGCGCGGCTCGCTCACCTGTTGGTGCTGGAGCCGGACCTGCTCCTGCTCGACGAGCCGACCAACCACCTCGACCTCCTCTCCCTGCTCTGGTTCCAGCAATACCTGAAAAATTACTCCGGCGCGCTGCTGCTCATTTCCCACGACCGCGAATTCATGGACGGCCTCGTGGAGACGATTTGTGAAATCGACGACGGCAAATTCCTCCACTACACCGGCAATTACTCGTCGTATCTCGAACAAAAAGAAGCCAACTACGAGCGCGCCCTGCAAGCCTACAAAAACCAGCAAAAGGAAATCGAGGCGTTGGAGGAATTCATCGACCGTTTCCGCAGCGTCTCCTCCAAGGCCGCGCAGGCACAGAGCCGGCAGAAGCAGCTCGAAAAAATCGTGCGGTTGGAAAGACCCAGGACGCCGCGCCGCGTCTTCCGCTTCAATTTTCCCCAACCCCAGCGCAGCGGGCAGCGCGTCATCGCGCTCGAAGGCGTCCATCAGGCTTACGGCGAGCGCAAGGTTTACCGAGGGCTGGATCTCGATGTGCAGCGCGGCGAGCGCACCGTGCTGGTGGGACCGAACGGCGCGGGCAAATCCACCCTCATCAAAATCCTCGCCGGCGAGTTGCCGATCCAGCAGGGCGTCATCAAACACGGCTCGAATTTGAAGCTCGGATACTTCAGCCAGCACCGCAGCGCCACCCTCGATCCCGCTTGCACGGTGGTGGAGGAAGTGATGCGCGTCTGCCCCGAGCTGCGTGAGGACGACGCCCGCGCCATCCTCGGCAGCTTCCTCTTCCGCCGCGAGGATGTCTTCAAGAAATGCGCCATTCTTTCCGGCGGCGAAAAGAGCCGGCTCAATCTCGTGAAATTCCTCGTCGATCCGCCGAACCTCCTGCTCATGGACGAGCCGACGACCCACCTCGACATCCACAGCATCGAGGGCCTGACCCAGGCGCTCCTGCGCTACGAAGGCACGCTCGTCTTCATCAGCCACGACGTGCATTTCATCCGCTTGCTGGCCACCAAGGTGCTGCACATCAATCAGGGCGTCGTCACGCCCTATGCCGGCGGTTACGATTACTTCCTGGAAAAAACCGGCGCCCT
>CAZQUC010000536.1:0-2902 GCA_964596095.1 uncultured Enterobacteriaceae bacterium | reverse complement strand
GTGGCGGGCAATTCTTCGATGACGATGTCCTTCACCCGCACCAGCGCCTTGCCGCCGCCGTGGACCTGGATGCCGAATTTCCCGCGCTGCACGATCGTCGGATCGGCCTCGACGTAATCCACGCCGAGCACGCCGTTGATCCATGTGGTGACGCGCGGGCCGTCGGCGCGGATGACGTAATCGTGCCAGTCGCCGGGCTTGAGGACGGGGCGCAATTTCGCGATGTCCGACTTGGCCATGACCTTGTTGCGCCGCGACTCGTCGTAGATGGAGCCATACCAGTCCGGTTCGCCGAAGTCGCATTGGTAGCCGATCATTTCCGAGGAATTGGGATCGCGCTGCGAGCGGATCTGGAAACCGGAATTGATGAACCCCTCCGTGCCTTCGAGCTTGATCTTGAAGTGGATGATGAAATTCGCGTGCTCGGTGGTGGAGGCGAGGAATTCGTTTTGTTTGATCGTTTCCGTCAGCGACCCGCCGGTGAGCGCGCCGTCTTCGACGCGCCAGAGCTTGGGATCGCCCTCCCACCCGGCGAGCGTTTTGCCATCGAAAAGCGGCTTGGCCTTGTCAGTGACGGGCGGAGGGGCTTCGGCGGCGGCGGGCACGAGGCCTCCGGAGCAGAAGAGGAACACGAGAAAAAGCCCGGCGATTCCCACGCGTGGCGGGAGGGTGCTGGGGCAACGAAACCAGCCGGCGCGGTGGGCACGGCTCACGGAAAGCGGCGAAACCATGGGAACCGATCATACCAAAACCGCGGGCGAGGGAAATCGCGGAATTGACTAGGGGGCCGGTGGAAATACCGGAAGCGGGCCTCACCTGGTTTCTGTATCGATGGGGAAGATTCCGGCTGGCGTCCGGGGATTTCCGGTGATACTTGAGCCGGTCTGCAAACCATGTCCAGTGATCCTCATACCCGAAAGAGCTATGCCGAAGCCATGAACCAATGGGCGACCAGTCCCGATGGGCAGCGCTCTTTCGCGTATCGCTCACGAATTTCCCTGTGGCAGCCCGATCCGCTGTCGCCGTTCTTCGTGCGCTTGCTGGGTTACGCCTGGCGGCTGGCGGTGCTGGCGTTGGTGGGGGCGCTGGTGTATTTCGTGTTGTTGCGCTCCCATTTGGGCGGTCGCGCGTTCGTCCGGCAGTGGGAGAACGGGCTGGGGCAATACCTCCGGGCCAGTGAGGTGAAGGTGTCCAATCTGAAATGGCAGGGGCAGACGGCGAACACGACCTTGCTGACCGCGCAGGGCGCGCCCGGCTCCCTGTTTTCCAATCTGGAAGCGAGCAATCTGCGCTTCACCGTCCCCCTGGACATGTTGTGGGACAAGGAATGGATCATCAAGCGTGTGTCCATGGGCGCCCTCGCCATCAATCTCCGCTCCGGTGGACTGGCGGCCGAGGGTGGGGTGGGGGAGCAGGATCCGGAGGGCCTGGACTTGCAAAACATGCCATCGCTGACCATCGATGCCGATCTGAGCCTGGACGGCGCGGCGGACGGGTTGTCCAACGAGGGGGAAGGAGAAAAAGGGAAGCTCGATCTCCGGCTGATGAAAGACGGCTTCGGCGTCAGCCCGAACTTCAACCGCCTGCAATTGCTCGGCCTCGATGTCTCCCGGCTGGAGGTAGGTTGGGGGCGCGGCGCCGCCACCAAGGGCTCTCTCAACGGCGACGGCTTTTCGGCGACTCAGGAAAAAGATGGCGCCTGGCACTTGGAAATCCAGTCCGGCGTGCTGGGGCAGAATTGGCTGAACCATCTTGAATTCACCGGCCTCAAGGCCCGGTTGAGCGACCGGATGCTCGTCTTCGACAGCACCACCCTCACGCTCGGCCAAGGCAAGGCGCTGCTCAGCGGTCATGTGACCTTGGGCGAGGTGCCGGAGTTGGACCTGACGTTGCTCCTGGAGGAGTTCCCCGTGAGCCGTTTGCTGGACAAACCGTTCTCCGATCATGTGGAGTTGGTGGTCTCCGGCACCATCAAAATCGGCGGCTCGACCAACCGGGCTTCCGGCGTCACCACCAAGGGCGAGTTGACCGTCCACGGGGGCGTCATCGGCAAGCTCGCCATGCAGCGCGCATTGGTGAGCATCTCCAACCGCGTGCGCTTGCGGGAATTCGACCTGACCGGCGGCTCCATCGTGTTTGAAACCGGCGCGGGCCGGCTGGACGTGTCGTCCTTCGATCTCCAGTCGCGGGACGATATCGTCCTCAGTGGCAATCTCAGCGTGCAAGGCGGCGTCGTGGAGGGCCGGGCGCGCGTGGGCATTGATGGCGAATTGCTCGCGCGGGTGCATCGGCAGGTCCAGGACCGGCTGCTCCCAGCCGCGGACAACCGCCGGTGGCTGAGCGTGCCGCTGAGTGGCGAGATCGGCAAGCTCACGCAGGAAACCGAAACCGCGCTGCTGGAGGCCGCGGCGGCGGCTCCGAAAACGGAATAACGGAATCACGCGATGTTTCGCCGGGAGTCTTTTCTTTTCCGCCGCGCCGTGCGGTGTCTGCCTCTTCTGCTGGCCGTGCTCACCAGTTGCGCGGACCGCACCCACCGCCTCGTCGTTTCCGTGCCCGAGCAGCGCCTGGCGGTTTACAAGGAGAAGCAATTGCTGACCACCTTTCCGATTTCGACCTCCCGTTTCGCCTTGGGGGACGAACCCGGCAGCAACGGCACACCGCTTGGCCGGCTGAAAATCGCCAAAAAAATCGGCGGCGACCAACCCTCGGGCATGAGGTTCAAGAGCCGCCGGCCCACCGGGGAAATCGTGCCGCCGAATGCGCCGGGCCGCGATCCCATCGTGACCCGCATCCTGTGGCTCAAAGGGCTGGAGCGGCAAAACCGCCACGCCTACAAACGCTACATTTACATCCACGGCACGCCGGAGGAGGCGAAACTCGGCACCCCCGCCAGCTTCGG
>CAZQUC010000535.1:0-2947 GCA_964596095.1 uncultured Enterobacteriaceae bacterium | reverse complement strand
GGAGTATGAAGCCACCCTCAATCCACAACCGGTCCGGTCTCACGCGGTGGCGAAGGAGTGTCACTTGGGGCGCGATGGTGTGTTGGCTGGGCCTGGGCGCGCTGACCGCCCGGGCGTTCACCTCCGAGGAGGCCGACACGCTGTTCGAGGCCCACATCAAGGCTTTCTATCAGGAAGAGGAAGGACGCGCCTGGTTCAAGGAATCCACCGCCGGCGGGAAGGTCTCTTACTGGATGCGCGCGGAGCAGATGGAAATGGTGTTGGATGCTTATGAACGGACCGGGAAGGCGCGCCAGATGGAGATGTTCACCAGCCTGTTTCGCGGGTTTCTGGCCGACCATGGCCAAAACTGGGCTCACAATGAATTCAATGATGACATCATGTGGATGGTGATCGCCTGCGCCCGAGCGCACCGGCTCAACGGCAACCCCGAATTTCTGGAGGCGGCGCGAACGAACTTCGACCTTTGTTATGCGCGGGCGGTATCATCGGACCTGGGAGGCGGCCTGTGGTGGAAAACAAACAATCGGTCGAAAAATGCCTGTGTGAACGGGCCGGGAGCCATCGCCGCTTTTTTGCTGAGCCGGGCGACCGGCGAAGACCATTACCTCACCAAGGCCAAGGATCTTTTCCGGTGGCTGCGCGACACGTTGTTCGACCCGATGACGGGGCGGGTCTTCGACCATATCACGATCAACGGAAGGGTGAACCGGAAGGTGTGGACCTATAACCAGGGCACCTTCGTGGGCGCGGCGAACCTGCTCGGCTACCACGACGAGGCCCGGTTGGCCACGCGTTTCACCATGAATGACGTGTGTGTGGACGGATATTTGCCCGCCGCCGGCGAGAAGGACGACAGCGGCGGCTTCAACGGCATCGGGGCGCGCTGGATCGCGCGGTTCGTGAAAGACAGTGGCGAGACGGCCGCTTTCGAACCGTGGTTGCAGAAAAACGCCCGGGCCGCGTGGCAGGCCCGCCGCCCGTCGGACGACCTTTGCTGGAGCCGCTGGCCGCAACCGACGCCGTCGGGTCTGCGCTATTCATGGGGGTGCAGCAGCGCGGTGGTGGTCCTGCAAGTGGTGCCGCCGCCGGAGAAACCTCAGGAACCGGAACCTCCGAAATGACTCATGCGGCGCGACCCCGTTTCGCCGCCGCCCACCGCCCGGTCGGATCAATCCGATGACCCCTGCGGGCCGATCACCTCATCAACCGAAAAACAATCCGTGATCCGACAACTCTTTCCAGCCCGGGCCATGCTCGGGGTCGTTTGGTTCTGCGCTTCCCTTGCGACGGGAAACGGCAGCGACGGCGCGCCATCTTCTCCTGCCAAGGCCAAGGGGTGGTGGTCGCTGCAACCCGTCGTGCGACCCGCGTTGCCGGAGGGGCCGGAATCCCATCCGATCGACCGCTTCCTCAATGCCGAACTCCGAGCCCGCGGACTGCAAGCCGCCGGCCCCGCAGATCCATGGTCGCTGCTGCGGCGCCTCCACCTGGACCTGACCGGCCTCCCGCCCTCGCCGGCGGAGCAGGAAGCGTTCGTGGAGGAGGCTTCGGCGGAGGCCTACGAGAAAGTGGTCGATCGGTTGCTGGCGGACGAGCAGCATGCGGTGCGTTACGCACGGCATTGGCTGGACGTGTTGCGGTATGCGGACGCGGACGAGCGGATGACGGCCGCTCCGGGGATTCATTTGTGGCGGGACTGGGTCATCAATGCGCTCCACGACGATCTGCCCTTTGATCAATTCGCGCAGATCCAACTGACCGGGCGCCGCGCGCAGGAGCGCACCCAAATGTCGGCCACCGGGTATCGCTCGCGCCGGGAGCCGCGGCCCGGCGATGAGTTTGCCCTCGGGTTTCTGGCACGGGGCGCGGGCGAAGACCCGCAGGATCTGGCGCTGGCCGCCACGGATACGGTTTCGACCGCCTTCATGGGCATGACGGTGAGTTGCGCGAAATGCCATGACCATTGGTATGACCCGATCCCGCAGCGGGACTATTATGCCATGAAAGCGCTGTTCGACCCCTTGGTCCTGCGCAAGGTCACCTTGGCGAGCGCGGCGGAAATGGTGGCGAGGGGCAAAGTGATGGCGGAGGCGGAAAATAAACGCGCGCCTTTGGCCAAGGCGCTCGATGATTTCATCGCGCCCTACAAAGAGAAGCTCCACGAGGAACGCGTCGCGATGCTGCCGGCCGACGTGCAGGCGATCATTCGCACGCCGGAAAAAGAACGGACGGCCGCGGAGCAAAAGATCGCGGACGATTACTTTCCCATTCTGCGCATCGACGACGACAAACTGAGCGCGGCGATGCCGGAGGAGGCGCGGCGGCAATACCGGGAGTTGCAGCAGCAGTTGAATGCCGTTGGTCCGGGCCGCGGTCCTTCGCTGCCGGTGTTTTACACCGTGGAAGTGGATCGTTGGCGCGAGCAGCAAAAGAGTTACCTCCTCACCAGCGGCGATCCGCTGCGCCCCGAAAAAGGCCGCGAAGTCCAACCCGGCTGGCCTTTCGCGACGACGGAGCCGGATTTCCGCGAGGGGCGCCTGGAGGCGTTCGCGGATTGGTTGACCGCGCCGGAAAACCCCCTCTTCGCGCGGGTGGCGGTGAACCGCCTGTGGCAATGGCATTTCGGCGAAGGCCTGGTGAAAAACGCGAGCGATTTCGGCGAGCTGGGCGGCCCGCCGTCGCATCCGGCGCTGCTGGATTGGCTCGCGGCGGAGTTTGTGAGCCGGGGGTTCAGCATGAAGCAAATGCACCGGTTGATGGTGACCTCCGACGCGTATCGGCGCGCCTCGGAACCGGGCGGCGAGGCGGCGGAAAATCACCGGATCGACCCGGACAACACCGCGCTCTGGCATTTCCGTCTGCGCCGTCTGGAAGCCGAACCCATTTGGGATTCGATGCACGCCGCGGCCGGCGATCTGGATCTCCGCGTGGGCGGCCCCTCCTT
>CAZQUC010000534.1:0-2984 GCA_964596095.1 uncultured Enterobacteriaceae bacterium | reverse complement strand
ACCCAGGGCGGCGCTCGGCGAGCCTCGCTTGCCCTGGGCTATGATCTTTCGCCCCGTTGGGGCTAAACACATACAAAGCGTCTCGCTTTCCACATTGAGGGTCTCTTCATCCAGGGCCGAGGAAACAACCATGGCCCGCACCACGGCGAACCCTCCGACGGGACGCCGGACGAGGCGGGCCGGAGGCGCCACCCTACCCAGATCGCCCCTTCGGGGATAAACACATACACCGGCTTGCCGGTGAGGGGTCGGGGCAGAGCGATCTTCTGCACTCTTGCTTTGCTTTCTTCCCTTCCTTCTGTTCGAACTCGACTGATGTAAACAGGATTGGACGGGACGTCCCAGCTACAGTCCATATTGCGCCTTGCGGGCGAGGCTTCATAGTGGCGCATGGCCACACTTCAGGAAAACCTCGCCCGCTTTTTTCTTCCCTCTGCTTCCGGCAGCCCCCGCACGCTCATTTTACCATTGGATCACGGCGCTGCCATTCCGGTGCCGGGATTGGCGGATGTCGCCGGGGTCATCACGCAAACCCACCCGTTTTACGACGGCTATGTGCTGAACTATGGCGCGGCCAAAGCCAACACGGAAGCCTTGGAAGGCAAGGCGCTCTGCCTGCGCACCGATGTCTATAAGCCGCATCGCGAAGGCCAGGCCCCGCGGGATTCCGTCCGCGTTTATGGCGCGGAGGAAGCGAAAGCCCTGGGCGCGCACGCGGTGATGAACATGCTCTACACCCACCACCCGGAGGAAGACCGGCTCTATCGCGAGACGGCCTCGCTCATTTCCGAATGCCATCGCGCTGGGATCCCCGTGATTCTGGAAGCCCTGCCCTTCGGTCTTGGCCGGACGGAGGATTACACGCCGGAGCACATCGCCTTCACCGTGCGGATGGCCGCCGAACTCGGGGCCGACGTGGTGAAAACCGCGTATCCCGGCGAGGCCGCCGCCTTCGCGCACATCGTCGCCGCGAGCTTCGTGCCCGTCATCGTGTTGGGCGGAGCGCCCGCCGCCGACGAGGCCGGCTTTCTCCAGACCGTGCGCGAGGCCCTCGATGCCGGCGCCGCGGGCATCGCCATTGGCCGCAATGTGTGGGCGCATCCCACGCCCGCCAAGATGGCCCACGCGCTGCACGCGCTGGTCCGGGAAGAAGCGGCGGTCGCCACGGCCACGCGCGCCTTGACCGAATGACAAACGGGACGGCTCAGGACGAACGCGCCCCGGCCACACCGGGCACCTCCACCCATTCGGTGACGATCTCCAAGGCGTCGTAGGCCGCATCGCGGGCTTCGTCGAGACCGAGTTCGTTGGCGCGGGTCATGCCGCGGCAGAGGTCGTGGAAGAGCGGTTCCTGGCCGCCATCGCTGCCGTGCGGCGGGCAGGCCAGTCTCACCAGCGTGCGCAGATTTTCGCTGAGCCACAGCACGTGGTGCGTCGGAATGTCCTGGCGTCCCAAATAACGCAGCACACGCAGCACGAGCGTGGGATCCTCCGGATATTCACGCACTTTGCCGATATAATCTTCGGCGATCAGGTAGTAGCTGTTGGCCCACTCCTCCATTTCCTGCGGCGACCAATGCGGGAAGCGGGTATCCCGCGCGCGTTGGGCCAACAGGTGGCATTCTTCCCTCAGGTCATTGTCCAAATCGTCCATCTGTCATGAAAATCATTAAAAAATCGGGTGGGTGCGGCATCGTGAGGAATACGATAAGTCTGTAACGCAAAAGGCAAGGAAAATTCCCATATTCATCAGGAAAACGCCCGTGAAGACCGCACCGGCGATTTTAATTTTCCCGCCGCCGCAACGCCTGATGGGAAGGACGCTTGGCTTGCGTTGACGCGGAGGCTGGCTTGCATGGACCGATTCGCCGGACGCGCCGCGGAGGCTCCGCCAACCGTCCCGGCTCATCCGCATCCCGTTTTTCCTCCATGTCGTCGCCCGGTCTCCCATTGCATCTTGTCGGTTCAGGCGCTGTTTCCCCCGCCGGTTGGGGGGTGGAGGCGCTTGTCGAAGCGGTGCGCCGGGGCGAGTCCCTCCCGGTGGAGGAATGCGTGCGCGACGAAAACGCCCCGCGCCAGCGCTTCCGCCGCGTGCCCGCGCCCGTGGCGGTGCCCGGCTTCCGCCGCGAACCGCGACTGCGCCGCACCAGTCCCATCGCCCACTTCGCCGTCGCCGCCGCCCTCGAGGCGCTGGGACCGGAAAGAATCGCGCGGGTTCGGGAAGGCGCCTGGCGCCTCGGCCTCGTGTGCGTGGTCACCAATGGGTGCGTGAATTTCAGCCGGAGGTTCTATGCCGAAACCCTGGCCGATCCCGCGACGGCCAGTCCGCTGGTGTTTCCGGAAACGGTCTTCAACGCCCCCTCCAGCCATCTCGCGGCGTTGCTGGGCGCGGGCGACGTGAATTACACCCTAGTAGGGGATGCCTCGCAGTTCTTCGCCGCCTTCGACCTGGCCGCGCAATGGCTGGAAACCGGCGAAGCCGACGGCTGCCTCATCGTCGGCGCGGAGGAACTCGACTGGCTGACGACGGAAGCGGCGGCGTTGTTCGATGCCGACCTGGTGGTCTCCGAAGGCGCGGCGGCCGTGTATGTGGAACCCGCCGCCACCGCGCCCGCCGCCACCGCGCCCGCCAGCGCCGTGCTGGCCACACCGGGCCGCTCCTGGCAAATCTCGCAACGCCGCTCCCGCGCCGAAGCCGCGCACGCCCTCCGCGCGGAATGGATGGACACCTTGCCCGCCGGGGCCTGGCTGTGCGACAGCCGCTGCGGCGCGCCCCGCACCGACGCCCCCGAAGCCGCCGCCTGGGCGGACTGGCCGGGCGGACGCCTCCCGCTCGGCGAAATCCTCGGCTGCAGCTTCGGCGCCTTCGCCGGCTGGCAAACCGTAGCCGCCGCCGCCCGGCTGCAAAACCCCTCCCCGCCCCCCGCCATCCTCTTGAGCCACATCGGCCCCACCCAACTCGCCCACAGCCTGCTCCTGCAACG
>CAZQUC010000533.1:0-3006 GCA_964596095.1 uncultured Enterobacteriaceae bacterium | reverse complement strand
GCGGAACCGGCATCGGGAATTTCTCATCCGGCGGTCGTTCCATCCCGTCAACCCACCCGCGTGAAACTTCGCGGTAAATTCGCCACCCTCCCTCAGGTAAATCGTCACGCCTTCTTCTCCACTCAATAAAAGCAATGAAAACACACCACCTCATCATCCCGTTGGGAATCCTGCTGGGTTCCATGACCATCAGTCATGCGACCATCATCGGCTTTGGCCAACTGGGTGGCAACAACGCCACCGTTCCCGCCGATCTGGCCTCCCGGGCGACTGCCGATGGCAATGGCTTTGTGGTGACCAACGGCGCCACCCCGAACATCACGCTCACCTGGGACGCCAATTGGGACATCCACACCTTCAACGGGTTCGCCGACCTCGAAAACCTGACGGTTGGCGGCGGAGATTGGGACAACGAGGGAGGCATCCCGCGCATCGCCCAGCTCGATGTTTCCAGCCATTCCATCGCGTTCAGCGCCGATCCCGAGTATGTCTTTGTCCTCAACTCGTTCGATCTGGGGCATCAGCCCGAATCAGCGGCCACTTCCGAATGGAATCTCACCCTCACGGATTCCAATTCCGCGGTGGTCTGGAGTCAGTCCGTGACGCTGGATAACACCGATCCCAGCACCGCTCTTATCACCATCACCCCTAATTTTACCGGCGCGCCTGGTGAAAGCTATACCCTCGCGTTCGAGGGAGTCACCGTTCCTTTCGCCGGTCGCCACGGGATTGATAACCTGAGCTTCAACCAGGTTGCCGTTCCCGAGCCTGGGGCAATCGGTTTGCTGGGTCTCGCGGGAGGGGCGTTCCTGGCGCGCCGCCGCCAGCGGAGGTAGTCACACGGGACGAAAAAGACAGGGGTAGGGTAGGCGTCCCGCCGCCGCTCCCGACCTCTGGCCCGTCTGATGCCGACGGGTGGGCACCACAAACGACCCGCCACCGGCGCACCTTCCGGCGGGACGCCGGACGAGGCGGGCCGGAGGCGCCACCCTACCCAGGCCGCCCCTTCGGGACGGCCAATCCATCCTCGTTCCTGCCCCGTCCCGTCGCTGCGTTTCAGGAGGATGCTTTCCCTCACCGCACGAACTGGAACTCCGGCAAGAGCAGCACGAGCCAGAGCAAATCTTCCACGGCGGAGGCCGTGGGTTGCGGTCCCAGTGTGGACACGAGAGCGGTTTTCTCCTCGGCGGCCGGCGGGCGGCTCAGCGCGCGCAGAAACATCTCCTCGACAAGGCCGGCGGTGGACGATTCTTGTTGGACCAGCGTGGCCGCGCCTTGTTTCAACAAGCCGGCCAGTTGCTCGCCGTTGGCGAGATCGATGGCTTCGAGCGTTGTCAAATTGTCCGGCCTCATGCTGACGATCTGCTCGCGATTGGGCCGGCCTAGCGCCCGCATCAGCAGATCGGAGGACACAAGCGAGGCGCGCACCATCTCTTGGCGGGCAGGAGTGAAGACCGCCCGCAACGCCGGTTCGACCGAGGCCCAAGCCTTCTGATTGGCGACCTCGGCGGCGGGTTGCCATCCTTCCAGTAAACCCTCGGCCGAAGGCGTCCCGTTCCACTTCCACGAGGCATCGCTGGCGATGATGACCGGCTCCGCGCCGGCAAACGTCAGCTTGGCCTCGAAATACAACGCGGCCGGATTCGCGGAGTCGCCGCCGTTCTTCGCCACAATATGCAGCACGTTGCGGCCCGCGCGGAAACCGGTGAGTTCCTGGGGCTTCACCTGCTGCCAATTGTCGCTGTGGGCGACGGAGTGGCCGTTCACGAAAACCTCGCCGCTGTTATCCACGCTGAGCGCGGCGACCGCGGATTCCGGCACCCCGGGCAGCGTGACTTCCACGCCCAGCACGATCGTTTCCCCGGCGGGCGCGGAGGTGGACGCCGTGGGATACGACCAGATCCACTTGCCGCGCAAGGCCCCGGCCTGCCCGCGCGGGATGCTCTGATGCGGCTGCGCGGGCGCCGTGCCGGTCAGCGTCCATACCGCATCGACGAATTGCTCCGCCGTCAGCCGCTTGGCGGCCGGGCCGCGGAAGACATACTCGCTTTCGTTCTCCTTCGTCACCACGGCGGCCGCTTGGTAAATCCGCGACGAGGCGAGAAACGCGAGCGCCTTCTTCACATCGTAGCCATCCTCGGCGAAGCGCACCGCGAGGTAATCCAGGAGGTCTTCATTCCACGGCTCGGTGTCCATGGCATCGACCGGATGCACGATGCCGCGTCCCATCAGCCGGTGCCACAGGCGGTTGACCAGCGTGCGCGTGAAACGCCCGTTGTCCGGATGCGTCATCAGCCCGGCGAGTTGCCGGAGCCGCTCCGGTTTGGGCGCGTCGGCCGCGACCTCGCCCAACTCCGGGAAAATCCACGCCGCCTTGGCCAGCCGTCCGGTCGGCTTGTCGCAGCGCGCGATTTCCAGCGGTCGCTCGGCGAAGATCGCGGCCAGCCCGTAGGCTTCATCGAGCTTCCAGCGGTCCACGAAACTGTCGTGGCACGACGCGCATTTCATGTTCAGCCCGAGGAAGGTCTGCGAGATCGACTGCGAAAACTGGATCTCCTGCTCCTGGCTGGCATTGACGCTCCCGCGCCACTTGATGCCATTGATGAACCCCACCGACTCCTCCGACGGCGGCGCGAGCAACTGGCGGGCGAATTCATCGTAAGGCACATTGGCGGCCAGCGCGCGATACAGCCATGCGGTGATCTGCTTGCGCCCGCCATCGATGTAACCCGTGCCCTGATAATCATTGCGCAACAGATCGTTCCAAAAGCTCAGCCAGTGCTCCGCGTAGGCCGTGTCGTTCGCCAGCGTGGCCGCGATGAGCCGGTCGCGCTTGTCCGGCGCGGTGTCATTCACGAAGGCTGTGACCTGCTCCGGCGTCGGCAGCAGCCCCAGCAAATCCAACGACACCCGGCGCAGGAACGTCGCGTCATCCACCGGCTGCGGACGCGTCACCTGGTGCTTCGCGAAATAAGCGTCGATGAGCCGGTCCACCGGATGCTCGCG
>CAZQUC010000532.1:0-3016 GCA_964596095.1 uncultured Enterobacteriaceae bacterium | reverse complement strand
GGGCTCGACCGACGAGCCGGTGCAGATCGGCTGGGCGCGGTGGACCGAGGGCGCGGCGGCGCCGCACGGGTTGTTTGCGAGCTATCTGCGGGTCACGCGTCCGGTGACGTGGGCCGCGCAAAAAGTCCACGGCATCACCACCGCGCAGCTCCAAGACGCGCCGGCGCTGACCACTCTCTGGCCGCAGGTGCGCGCCGCCTTGGGCGGCCGGGTGCTGGTGGCGCACGGGGCAGGCACGGAGAAGCGGTTTCTGCGCGTGTTTCCACTGCACGGCTTCGGGCCGTGGCTGGATACCGTCACCCTGGCGCGGCGGTTTTATCCGCAGCTTGCGGACTACTCGCTGGCCGCCCTCTGCGACGGCCTGGGCTTGAGCGACGAAGCGCGACACCTCTGCCCCCACGGCCGGTGGCATGACGCGTTGTTCGACGCCGTGGCCAGCCTCTTGATTGTGAAAAAACTGGTCGGCGAAGTGGAATCCGCCGCCGCCTTGGTCAAGCATTTCGCCCGCTGACGCCGCGTTTTTCCGGACGAGGACCGCGGTTCGGGGTTGATTTTGCGGCAATTATCCGCATCAGAACGTCACTCCTTTCTCCTCCTCCGTCATTGCACTGTATATGAGCAACATCGCCCTTGTGACCGGTTCCGCCGGCCTGATCGGTTCCGAAGCCAGCAAGCGTTTCCATCAGGAAGGCTATCAGGTGGTCGGGATCGACAACGACCTGCGCGCGTATTTCTTCGGCGCTGGCGCCTCCACCAGCAGCCAGCGCGCCAAACTGGAAGCCGCGCTGCCGGGTTACATCCATCACAATGTGGATATCCGCGACGCCGCGGCGGTGCTCGACGTTTTCAAGACCTACGGCGACCGCATCAAGGTCGTGATCCACACCGCGGCGCAGCCCTCGCACGATTGGGCGGCGAAAGAGCCGTTCACCGATTTCGGGGTCAACGCCGTGGGCACGCTCAACCTCCTGGAGGCCGCGCGCCAGGTCAGCCCGGAAGCGCCCTTCGTCTTCACCAGCACCAACAAGGTCTATGGCGACACGCCGAACCGGCTGCCGCTGGTGGAGCTGGAGAAGCGCTGGGAAATCGACCCCGGCCACCCCTACACCATCGGCATCGACGAACAGATGAGCCTCGACCAGACGAAGCACTCGCTCTTCGGCGCGAGCAAGGTGGCGGCCGACGTGCTGGTGCAGGAATACGGACGTTATTTCGGGATGCCCACGGTGTGCTTCCGCGGCGGCTGCCTGACCGGACCGGCCCATGCGGGCGCCGAGCTGCACGGGTTTCTGAGCTATCTCATGAAATGCACCGTCAATGGCGGGCATTACCGCATCTTCGGTTACAAAGGGAAACAGGTGCGTGACAACATCCACAGTCATGATCTGGTGGAGGCCTTCTGGCAGTATGTGCAGGCCCCACGGCCCGGTGCGGTCTATAACATGGGCGGCAGCCGCCATTCCAATTGCTCGATGCTGGAAGCCATCGAAGCCTGCGAGGAGATTTCCGGCAAGAAGCTCAGTTACGAATACGTGGAGGATAACCGCATCGGCGATCACATCTGGTATATCTCCGACGTGCGCCGCTTCCAGGAGGATTACCCGCAATGGCGCTACCAATACGACATTCGCGGCATCTTCGAGGAAATCCATGCCGCCTGCGTGGCGTCCGCGTAGCGGGGGCGTCCCGCCCACCGCGATGAGGTCGCCCGGCAGAGGCGGGCGCGTTTCAGAAGTCGCGGCGCGGCGGAGGGGGCCGTTTTGGAGGGACGCGCGGGTGCGCCGGGTCACGCGTTCCGCGGTGGGCCGGAGGCCCCCGCCACGAGGGGTTGCGTCGCGGCGTGGGTGTGCGAAAGCACGGCATGGCAGGAATCCCTGGCTTGCCCGCAGGATCGTCGCCCGTGTTTCCGGCGACGCGCTGGACGCTCGTGCTCGACCTGCGCGGCGGAGACCTGCGCTCGGCGGAACGGGCGCTGGAGGAATTGTGCCGGCTGTATTGGTATCCGGTGTATGCCTTCATCCGGCGCGAGGGCGCGGGGCCGGAGGACGCGCAGGATTTGGCGCAGGGGTTTTTCGCGAGGCTGCTGGAGCGCGGGGATTTCAAATCGGCCAACCAGGCCAAGGGCCGGCTGCGGACGTATCTGCTGAGCGCGGTGAAGCATTATCTGGTGCAGGACTGGCGACAGCGGACGCGGGAAAAACGCGGCGGGGGCGCGGCGCCGGTGGCGCTGGAGGACGCGGAGCACCGGTATGCCCGGGAGCCGGCGGAAATGAATTCGCCCGACGTGCTCTTCGACCGCCGCTGGGCGCTCGACACGCTGGAGCAAGCCCTGCAACGCCTGGAAGCGGAATACGCCGCGGCCGGGAAAGCGGCGCTCTTCTCCGCGCTCCAGCCTTACATCGCGACCCGCCCGCCAGACGCGGCCTATGAGGCCATCGGCCCTCGTTTCCAGATGACGCCGGGCGCGGTGCAAGTGGCGGTGCACCGGCTGCGGCAACGATTCCGCCACAGCCTGGAAGCGGTGGTGGCGGAAACGGTGGCCACACCGGAGGAGGTGGCGGACGAATTGCGGCACCTGCTGGAGTTGTTGATGGCGTGATCCATCATGTGACATTGGCTTCCAGCCCATCGGCGTCAGGTTAAGAACCGAACCCCCGAGGGGTTCCCCGTGAATAGCCGGGGGTCGAAGCGGAGCGCAGACCCCCGGATGGCCCGTCCCGACAGTGTCAACCCCGGAGGGGTTGGCCAATGCGCACGGAGCGACCTCTTGATTTCCAGCGTTCTGCCCCCGGCTCCATCTTCTCCGCATCGGACAACCCCTCCGGGGTTGAGGCTTTCTTGGTCGGTTACCGGGGGTTTCGTTCCTCAACCCCCGGCTATTCACGGAGAACCCCTCCAGGGTTCATCGTAATTCCATCAAAACTTATTCGAAATCAATAATATAAGACGCAAATATCCCTCTTGGCCCGACGCCTATGGGCTTCCAGCCAATGGTCTGTAACCCAAGCCTCTGGCT
>CAZQUC010000531.1:0-3020 GCA_964596095.1 uncultured Enterobacteriaceae bacterium | reverse complement strand
TCCAACGCAGGTCACCCGCGTCGCGTTTGTGCTCGTGCAGCAGCGCCTCCAGAATTTTTCCCAGCGAGAAAATATCCGAGCGCGTGTCCACCGCGCCGCCCGCGCGTTGCTCGGGGCTCATGAAGGCCGGCGTGCCCCACGGCGCGCCCGCCAGCGTGTGCTCGGCGGGGGCATCGACCAGCTTGGCGATGCCGAAGTCGATGACCTTCGGCGCCGGCCCGTCGGCGGCGCTGACCACGATGATGTTGGAGGGCTTCAAATCGCGGTGGATGACCCCCTTTTGATGTGCGTGCTGCACCGCGCCGATCACCGGAATCATCAGCGCCACGCGCTCCGGCACGCCCAGGTTGCCGGCTTCCGCATAGGCCAGGAGCGGCTCGCCTTCCAAATATTCCATGACGAAAAACGGGCGGCCTCCCGGCGTCATGCCCGCGTCATACACATGCGCGACGTGCGGGTGGGCGAGCATCGCCATCGCCTGGCGTTCGAGCGCGAAACGCGCCACGATGGTCCGCGAGTCGAGGCCCGGCTTGAGGATTTTCAACGCCACCACGCGGCGCACCGGCTCCTCCTGCTCCGCCTTCCAGACCACGCCGAACCCGCCCTCGCCAATCTTTTCCAGCAACCGGTAATGACCGAGCCATTGCCCCGGCTGCTCGTCCAACGCGTTCAGTTCTGCCAGCTCCTCCGCCCACCGCGGCTCCTCGGGCAACTGTCCTTCGGAAGCCTCCATCGCCGCCAGCAACGCCGCCACCTTTTGCCGCAAGCCCGCGTCGTCCGGGCACGTCTCATGCAAAAACGCCTCCAGCGGCTGCCCCTCCGGACGCGCCAGCGCCCGCTCGAAAAGCGCGCGTTCCGTGAGGCTCGAAGACGCGGGATTCATCCAGGATCGATCCGTCGGGAAAGAGACAGGGCTCAGGCTGTGAGTTCGCGCTGCAAGAACGCGCGGGCGAACGTCCACAGCCGCTTGGCCGATGACGGAGAAATGCCCAGCAACCGCGCGGCCTCCGCATTGGGCACGCCGGCGTAAAAGCGCAGATTCACCAGTTCCGCCGCCTCGGGATCGCTGGCCCGCAGCGCCGCCAGCGCTTCATCCACCGCCAGCAGCGTCTCCGGCTCCGTTTCCCAGGCCAGATCCACCAAGGGCACGTCCGCCCGGCGCCACTGCCCGCCGTGTTTCACCCGCGCATGATGCCGCGCGCGGTCGATCAAAATCCGCCGCATCGCTTCCGCCGCCGCCGCGAAAAAATGCCCGCGATGCGACCACTGCCGCTCCCCGCCCAGCCGGAAATACGCTTCATGCACCAGCGCCGTCGGATGCAGTGTCGCCATCGGCCGCTCCCGCGCCAATTGGCAGGCGGCCAACTGCCGCAGCTCCTGATACACCAAGGGCAGCCATTCCGCCGTCGTCCGCGGCAGATCCAGACCAGCAGGAGAGCAGACCGGGGCGCTCATGCCAAAATAATAGAAGCTTCCGGTTCCGGTGCAAGCCGGCTCCGACCGGGCCGGCGGGATTCCGCGCCTTCTTTTCCCCATTCTGCCATTTTTTTCAGACTCGAACTGCACAAGGGTTGACAAGCGTGCCGGCCCTCACTCCATTGCGCGCCTGCCATTAGGGCGCGGCCCGAACGCTTTTTCAGACAACCTTGACCCGTCATTTCGCCCCGTGTTTTCCAACGAAGATTACCTGATCCAGTTATTGCAAGAGGCCGGTTTGGTCTCGGACAATGACCTCGTGACCGCCAAGGCCGCCAAAGGCTCCCGCCAGACGCCGTTGGAATACATGCTCGAGGACCGCATGGTGAAGGAGGAGGATCTGGCGCAACTCATGTCGGTGAACTCCGGGATGGAATTCGTGGAACTGAAGGACTTCGTGCCGACGCCGGAGTTGCTGGAAGCGGTCCCGGTGGAGGTGGCCTCGCGTTACAAGGCGGTGCCGGTGGGGTTGGATTACGGGCAGGTGGTGCTGGCGGTGGCCGACCCGATGAATTTCGACGCCCTCGACAGCCTGCCGCACCTGCTCAACGGCCTCTCCCCGACCTTCGTCTGCGCGACGGTTTCCCAGATCGAGCAATTCCTGACGGAATTTTACGGAGTGAAAAAGCAGGTCGATGACGCGGACCTGACCTACAGCACGGGAGATGACGAGGGCGGTGGCGGTGGCAAAGGCGATGCGGACGCGCCGATCATCAAGCTGGTGGCGAAGATCCTCGTCGAGGCCTATCAATCACGCTCCAGCGACATTCACATCGAGCCGTTGGAAAAATCCCTGCGCATCCGTTACCGCATCGACGGGGTGATGCAGGAGATCGACAATCATCCCAAGCACCTGCACGGCCCGATCGTGGCGCGGCTCAAGATCATGACGGGCAAGATGTCCATCGACGAGCGCCGCGTGCCGCAGGACGGCCGCATCCAGGCCAAGGTCGCGGGCAAGGATCTGGATTTGCGCGTTTCCACGGTGCCGACCAACCACGGCGAATCGATCGTCATGCGGATTCTCGACAAATCCGGTCTCACGCTGGGGCTGGCCGACCTCGGGTTCCTCAGCGACGACCAGCGGACGTTCGACGAGCTGATCGGCTTGCCGGACGGCATCATTCTCGTCACCGGTCCGACCGGTTCGGGCAAAACGACCACGCTTTACGCCTGTCTCAACGCCATCAACAAACCGGACCGCAAGATCATCACGGTGGAGGATCCGGTGGAGTATCAATTGTCGGGCATCAACCAGGTCAACGTGAAGGAGGACATCGGCATGACCTTCGCGGCCGCGCTGCGTTCCATGCTGCGTCAGGCGCCGAACATCATCATGATCGGGGAGATCCGGGACATGGAGACGGCGTCGATCGCCATCAACGCCTCGCTGACCGGCCACTTGGTCTTCTCCACGCTGCACACCAATGACGCGCCGAGTGCCGTGGCGCGTCTCACCGACATCGGCATCAAGCCGTTCCTCACCGCATCGGCGGTGCGGGCGATCATGGCGCAGCGGCTCGTCCGCAAGCTGTGCAAGGAAT
>CAZQUC010000530.1:0-3023 GCA_964596095.1 uncultured Enterobacteriaceae bacterium | reverse complement strand
TGCGTGCCGCTTCCATGAACGACCCTTTCTTGGCTCAATGCCTCGGGATCTCTCATGCGTAAGCCCTGGGATCACCGGCCCAAGCCAGCGCTTGGCGGGGATGCTGGCGCACAAGATAGTTGGCTACCCCGGACAACTGGTTGCGGCGGGCGGTATTATCGGGCTGAGCAACGGAGTTGCCGCCACATCGGCGGGAGTCGTGGATTTGCCGGTCGCCGCCGCGTGCCGTCGCCAGGACAGACTCGCGCCTCCAGCCACTTCCTGGCCGGAGATCACGAGCAGGGAAATCACAAAACGGAATGGCATGATGTCGCGGGAATCCTATCCATTGGAGAGCACGAAGCCATTTTCATTCCGGCGCGATCATTTTTGGCATCCTCACCCGGCGCCAGGCGGCGGGGTGAGGCCGAGTTTTTCCAGCACGCGGGTTTGGCGGGCGGCGGGGGTATTGCCTTGGCGGATGAGGTCGATGAATTGTTGCCGGACTTCGGGCGGTTGGGCTTCGAGCCAAGGGCGGAGGTCGGCGGCGGATTGCTCGTCCCACCGGCTGGTCAACTCGGCGCCGAGGGCGTGGCGGAGGTCTTCCTGTGGCAGGTGGAGCATGTCCGTGAGCTGCGCGGGTGAGGGCCGTCCGTCGAGGGCGGCGAGGTAACCGGCGGCGGAAGAGGTGAGCGCGGTGCCGGAAAAGTCCGAGAGCTTGGCGGCCGCGGCCGCGAGGTCCTGCCGCGCGAGTTCCCGCACGGCGTCGCTGGTGGCGGTCTGGCGGGAAGCGCCGCTGAGGTTCTCCGCGATCCAATCCAGCGCGGTTACCGGATCGCGCTGGGCGAGGGTGCGTGCCGCGGCGGCGAGCAAGCCGGCGCGGAGATGGCCGGTGGCTTCGTCGTTGGCATAGGCCATCAGGCCGTCGAGGTCTTTTTTCGCCCAGGCGTCGTAGAGAGCGGCGTGCTGGTAGCGTTGCCGGTCTCTGATGGCATCGCCCACGGTCATGGAAAACGGACGCGTCGCGAGCGGAAAATCGGTCAGTAGGCGCACGGCAGCGGCCGGATCGGTGTCTTTCCAAGTAGAAATAATGCGCCCTAAGATAGCTCCTCGCAAAGCGCCCACCGGAAGGCGGAGGAGGAGAGCGGCGGCGGCGTGCGGGGCTTTGGTCACCCAGCCGGGGGCATCGATATAAGTGTCAGGGGCGCCTGCGCGTAAATAGAGCGCCAGTCCTTGTTCGGCGTCCTTGGCAAAAGCCGCATTCAAAGCAATACTGGCCGTGGCGAGAAGTGAATCCCCCAGAAAATCCCACTGGCTGACGAGATCGTAAGTGGCGACGGGATCGGCCTCGCTCCATGACCGGACCACTCGGTGGAGCAAATCATCCAGCCGGAGGTGGCGTTCCCACGCGGGTTTTTGAGTGAAGGCGTCCCGGAACCAGGCGATCAAGCTCTCGCGATCCGTTTTTGCCCAGTGATCCACGATGTCGAAGGCCAATTCGTCATCGACGTGAGAGGAGAGCAGCCCGGCCAATTCCGCCGGATTCGCCGTGGTCAGGCGCTCAAAAAAGGCGGCCAGCCCGCGGGAGGAAAAAACGTCCGCGGAGGCAACGCGGGCCAGCGGCTCCGGCGGACGAGGCGCGGTCGTGGTGAGCGCGGGCGAAGGGGCGGAGGAGAAGAAAAAAACAGCCCCCCACCAGCCGAGGACGGTGGAACCCATCCCGGCGGCGACCAGCCACCACGGGTTGGGACGAGAGCGGCGATAGGATGCGGAGGTCATGGGTCAACGGGACGGGGAATTCTGGTCGCGTGAGGAAAGGGCCTGTTCTAGCGCGGCCTGCGCCCACCCGCGCGCCTCGGTGTCGGGCAGGACAGCCAACCAGCGTTGCAGTTGGCCGGGGTCTTCGTTGTGCCAGGCGCGCATGACCGCGCCGAGCGCCTCGGACTGGAAATTTTCGGGGGGAAGCTCCAGCGCCCAGGCCAGCGCGGCGGGGCGATCGAATTCCGCCCAGCTTTGCGCGACGCTGGTGGTGGCCTCTGCGCGTTCCGCGGGGGTTCGCGCTTTGTCCCACAGTTCTCCCAAGCGCGCCGGCTCACGGGTCGCCACCTCGCGCATGATTTCGGCATGGCTCAGCCCCAAAGCATCGCCCGCCGGCGTGCCGAGCAGGGCGACGGCGGTATCCAAATGACGAAGCGAGAGATGCTCGCGCAGTTTTTTCGCTTGAGCCTCCAGTCTCACGGGATCGCGGGACGGATCGATCCGATACTGCTCCCAGGCAGTGATGGCGGCGGCGGATTCCATGCCCAGCCAACGCTGGAACACTTCGGTTGTCAGGTCGTCGCGCAGCGGCGAGGCGGGCGCGGCGGACAGGGTTTCCAGCAGGTGGGAGGGTGGCGTGGTGGCGAGGCGGCGGGAATCGTCAAACCACCCTTCGGCCGGACCGTCGAAGCGGATGGCCGCCGCGAGTTCGAAGGCGCGGTCGGGATCCTGGTCGAACACGTTCCCCAAAAAACGCGACACGGCCGTGCCTTTTTCCTGGCTCCAGGTGGTGCGGTTCAGCCAGCCGGCAAGTTGTGGAGAGTCGCCGGTATCGAGCCGCTCCAGGGTTTTGATCCACGGTTCGATGAACCGGCGGTCTTCGGGATCGCGATCTTTCGAGGCCGTCAATTCTTCCATTGCCTGGCGAGCGCGTTCCGGATCGATGGCCGCCAGTTCGGGGATGGTCTCCGCCAGGATGATGTTGCGTCGCCGGGGAGTGGTCTGTGGATCGTTGGCCCAGGCGAGCGCCTGCTCGGGATGATGGCGCGCGAGGTAGCCGGCCACTCCGGAGAGCCAGGCACGTCGTGGAGTATTATCGGCTTGTTCCGCCCAGCGGCGGAATTTCTCCGGCGCTTCGCGGGCGAGAGCGGCCAAGGCCGGCACGGAAAATCGGCCGCTGCCTTTGCCAACCCGTTCCGCCAGCACCTCCTCCGAACCATAAGTCAACGCGCCGCGGGGATTCGCTTCCACGACAAGCCAAAGCTCATCCTTGCCGGCGGCGGCGC
>CAZQUC010000529.1:0-3029 GCA_964596095.1 uncultured Enterobacteriaceae bacterium | reverse complement strand
GGCGGATACGAGTCGATTCATGGCGGTGCGTGGTGACGTGTTCCGTCCAGACGCCGAACCGCGCCGCGTTATTCATGACAAAATGAAAAATCTTTCGCATGGCCCGCTGCGGCCGGCTTGCTCTCGCCGCTCAATATAAGTTCCGGGGGTCGAAGTCAGGGTTGGGAATCTCCTCCATGAACCGGACCGGGCGTTCAGTCACCGCAAGAAAGGCCACGCGTCCCAGCCACCAGAGTTGGACCACTCCCACAAGCAGACCCAGCCCGGCCAGCCAGCCGAACGAAGCCGGCCAGCCTTCCCAAAAAGGAACGGAAGCGACGTCGGACAGCGGCAGCCATCCGGCCGACACCGCGCAATAACGCTCCATGCGGGGCTTGCGAAAGGTTTCCTGCCGCACCCAGCCGCCGTGGGCTACGATGTCCGTCCGTGATGGCATGGCGGGCGAACGACCGCAAGCTCAGCGACCGCGGAGGGCTGGTGCGCCTGCTGCGCGGGCGATAGGCGGCTGGGGGCGAAGGCGGTGGGTAGTAGCAGGCGTGACAGCCCGGAACGGTTAGAGCGCATGGTTAGGCGTTGCGGTCATTGGATTTGGACTGTTGAACCTCACAAATTCGGAGTTGGTAATCGGCATACCAGACGCGCTTGCCGGTGTCTTGTGCGACGAGATGTTCGGAATGGTTCCGCCATGCGCTGATGTCGTCCAGGCTGCGCCAGTAAGAGACGGTGATGCCGAAACCATCTGGGCCACGAACGCTCTCGACGCCGAGAAAGCCGGGTTGCTGTGTAGCCAACTCAACCATGCGTTCGGCAACGACACTGTAACCGCGCTCGCCGTCGGTGCGCTGGGAAGTAAAGATGACGGCGAAATACGGAGGCTCTGGAGTCTGAGCGATGGAGGAAGTAACCATGCGTGCTGTATCTTAAGATGAGTTTGCTTGGCTTTTATTCACAGAACGCGCGTAGCGACGCCTAACATTACCCGGTCTATCCGCAGCCGCAACCGGCGGCCACGGGCACCCGCTCCGGCGCTTCCGGCGTCCCGACGCCACAGCCGGCGAATTCGCAGCACGCCTCTTCCTCGTGAAACGGGCCGCGCGGGCGGTCGGGATCGAGGGTCGGCGGCGGCTGGTCGCGATGGGGCGCCTGTGCGCTGAGACCGAGGGTTTTGAGCAATTGCAAGTCGGCGTTTTTCTCCGGATTGGCGGCGGTGAGGAGTTTTTCCCCGTAGAAGATGGAATTGGCCCCCGCGAAAAAGCACAGCGCCTGCCCTTCGCGCGAGAGCGACGTGCGGCCGGCGGAGAGCCGCACCTTGGCCCGCGGCAGGGCGATCCGCGCCACGGCGACGAGCCGCACGAGATCGAAGACATCCACCTGCGCGTTGCCCGCCAGCGGCGTGCCGGGCATGGGCATGAGCGAGTTGATGGGCACGCTTTCCGGCGGCGGATTGAATTGGCTCAGCACTTCCAGCATTTTCAGCCGGTCGGTGATGGTTTCGCCCAGCCCGAGAATGCCGCCGCAGCAGACCGACATGCCGGCATCCTGCACGTTCTTGATCGTGCGCAGGCGGTCGTCGTAAGTGTGCGAGGTGACAATGTTAGGGTAATGCTCACGGGAGGTGTCGATATTGTGGTTGTAGGCGGTGACGCCCGCATCCTTGAGCTGCCGCGCCTCTTCCGGGCCGAGTTCGCCGAGCGTGGTGCAGACCTCCATGCCGAGTTCGCTGACCGAGCGCACGATGTCGAGCACCTGCTCGAACCGCGCCGTGCCGCCGCGCACGCCGCGCCACGCCGCCCCCATGCAGAAGCGCGTGGAGCCGGACGCCCGCGCCGCCTGCGCCTTGGCCAGCACTTCGTCGCGGCTCATCAGCCGTTCCACCTTCACGCCGGAATCATAGCGGGCGCTCTGCGCGCAATACGAGCAATCTTCGCTGCATCCGCCGGTCTTGATGCTGAGCAGGGTGCAGAGCTGCACTTCGTTTTCGGGCCAATGCGCCTCATGCACCGTCCGCGCCTGCTGGAGCAGGTCGAAGAGCGGCTGGTGGTAAAGGCGGTGCAATTCGTCGAAGGTCATGGGCGAAAAAGTGGCGGAAGCCACCGCCCACGCTGACCGCCGCCTGCCGAATGCGCAACTGTATTCCGTGCGCGCGGCGGCCGTCGCTCGTCCCGAAGTGGACGCCGCCACGATCCTCGCCATGCTGAATCGCCATCCGCCATGCCCACGCTCTTCACCCGCATCCTCAACCGCGAAATCCCCGGCCGCTTCGTGCACGAGGATGAACATTGCGCCGCGTTCCTGACCATCGCGCCGTTGCGGCCCGGCCACACGCTGGTCGTGCCCCGGCAGGAAATCGACCATTGGCTGGACCTGCCGCCGGACCTGGCCGCGCATCTCATCACCACCGCGCAGTGTGTCGGACGCGCCATCCACCGCGCCTTTCCGAGCGAAAAGGTCGGCTTGGTTATCGTGGGGCTGGAAGTGCCGCACGTGCATATCCACCTCTCGCCCATCGATGCCGCCGGCGATCTCGATTTCAGCCGGCAGAACGAGCAAACCACTCCCGCCGAACTCGACGAGGCCGCCGAAAAAATCCGCCGTGCGCTGGCCGAACTGTCGGCGTAAGCCCTTTGGGCAAGGTTTCAGTTTTCAGCCCGAAACCCCTGCGCGCCGGAATGAGGAACGGGGAGTCACCGATGAGGCGGCCCTTCTGGTCGCCCATTGAGCTGATGGCAACGCCATCGCCACCACCGCAGCCGGGGGTTGAGCGGAGCGACACCCCCGGATTAGCGATGGAAAAAGGCTTCGATCCTGAAGGGATCGCAGCCAGAGAGGCGGCGAGCCGGGTGGTTCTTCCTTTCCGCGGGGAAAGCGCGCGGCGATCCCTCCGGGATCGAAAGCGCCTGAGGGCGGAAAGGACCGGGGGTATCGCTCCGCTCAACCCCCGGCTGCTGTGGCTGGCATGGCTTCGCCATGACCTCAACCCAAGCGTGTTAGTCGGGAGAGCCGAAGCGAAGCGGAGACCGCCGAAGGCC
>CAZQUC010000528.1:0-3038 GCA_964596095.1 uncultured Enterobacteriaceae bacterium | reverse complement strand
CCTGAGTTGGGGTCATGGCGAAGCCATGCCAGCCACAGCAGCCGGGGGTTGAGCGCCGCGATACCCCCGGTCCTCTTCATGCTCACGCCTCGATCCCGGAGGGATCGCAGCACGCTTTCCCCTGCGGAAAGGAATCAAGCGTCCGGATCGCCCTCTCGGGCTGCGATCCCTTCGGGATCGAATCCTTTTTCCATCGCTGATCCGGGGGTGTCGCTCCGCTCAACCCCCGGCTGCTGTGGTTGCGATGGCTTTGCCATCGGCTCGGGGCGTGGTCAGAATGGCCGTCTCACCGGTTGCTCCTCGTTCCTCATCCCGGCGCGTCGGGGTTCCGGGGCTGAAAACTGAAAACTCACTCCCAAACCATCCGCAACACCCGTTCCTGCGTCTCATGCATCAATGCCCGCGGCGCGTCGTTGGCATCGGTGTGGCCGTGAAGATGGAGCAGGCCGTGGATGATGTAGAGCAGGAGTTCGCGCTCCAGCGGGAGCTGCCGCGCGGCGGCCTCGCGCGCGGCGGTGTCGGCGCTGACGAGCACTTCGCCGTGATGAAACGTGATCACGTCCGTGGGCGTGGGATCGTTCATGAATTCCCCATGCACGCGCGCGATGGTGGCGTCATCCACCACCGAAACCTCGACTTCCTCCAGGTCCGCCAGCACGGACGGCGCCGCTCCCGCCTCCCTCGCCACCAGCGGCATCGCCGCCGCGGCCAACGCGGCCAGCCGTTCGAGATCGAACGCCCACGCCGTCTGGTGATCGTGCAAGATCACTGGCGGCTCCCCACTCATTCGCAGGAAGGGTGGTTCGGGTGACAGTGGACCATTTCCCCACGCAGCAAATTCATCATTTCATCCTTCATATTTCATCCTTCAGGATAACACCTCCACCACCACCGCGGTGGCGTTGTCGCGCCCGGATTCTGCGACGGCTTCCAGCACCAACCGGGCGGCGGGCGTCTGCTGCTGTTGGGCGGAAGTCGGCTCGCGCAGCAATTCCTCCAGCGCGCGATCCCACAGCCCGTCGATCACGCCGTCGGTGCAGAACAGCAAGCGGTCGCCCGGCTCGCAAGCCACCGCGCCGACCTGCGGCTCGACAAACTGGTGGCCGGCGCCGAGCGCCTTGGCGAGCACGTTGCGGCGTGGATGGAAGCGGGCCTCCCGCTCGTTGATCTGGCCGGTGCGGCGCAGATAACCGACATGTGAATCGTCCTGCGTGATCTGCCGCAGCCCCCCCGCGCGGGGCAGCAGGTAAATCCGGCTGTCGCCGATGTGGCCGAAATACATCCAGCCCGGCACGAACCACCCCAGGCTGAGCGTGGCCCCCATCCCCGCGCATTCCTCGTAGGAGCCGCCGAGGCGGATGATTTCCGCATGCACGCGGGAAAAGACCTCGCTCAAAATGTCGGCGAACCCCGCCGCCAGACCGGACGCGCCCAGGCGGTAGCTGCGCGGCAACAGGCGCGTGATCTGCTCCACGGCCAGCCGGCTGGCGAATTCCCCGGAATTGGCCCCGCCCATGCCATCGCTGACCGCAAAGACAAAATCACCCTGATCGAACGCCGCCTCACCGGTCTTGCCGAGATACCGCACCCCCTCGGCATTGAAGGCCAGCGCCAGAAACGCGTCTTCATTGTTCCGGCGGACCTTGCCACAGTGAGTCAGCCCGGACCATTGCAACCGGACGGCGGGAAGTGACGGCGGCCGGAGTTCCGACTGGCCCAGGGTTTGATCGAGCGTGGACATGTGTGAGTGGACGGCAGGCGCGGCCCGCCCGCCCCGAACCGCGAAGGGGAAGGCAGCCCAAGCCCTTCGTCAACCGCGATCCCGCTCCTCGCGGCGTCCATCCCGTCCATTTCAGTCCATCCCATCCATTGCGTCCTTGAAGACGCCCGCCACACGGCCATGCTGCCACCGCCCCGCCCCATCCCACCACGTCCCCACGCCACTTGAAAACAGCCTTCGAACTCAATCAGGAACTCGAAACCTTCCGCACGCTGTTCGCGCGGATGAAGTCGGAGATTCAAAAATCCATCGTCGGGTATGACGACCTGCTGACCGACACGCTCGCGGCGATCTTCGCCCAGGGGCACGTCCTGCTCGAAGGCGTGCCGGGGCTGGGCAAAACCCACTTGGTCAAGACCATCTCCCGCGTGGTCGGCCTCGAGTCCGGCCGCGTGCAATGCACCCCCGACCTCATGCCCGCGGACATCCTCGGCACGCAGATCGTCGATCTCGACGCCACCAGCGGCCAACGCAGCCTGCGGTTCGAGGAAGGCCCGGTTTTCAAGAACATCCTGCTCGTCGATGAGATCAACCGCGCCACGCCCAAGACCCAGGCCGCCCTGCTGGAAGTGATGCAGGAGCACCGCGTGACCATGGGCGGCACGACCCACGTGCTGCCCAACCCGTTCTTCGTGCTCGCCACCCAGAACCCCATGGAAATGGAAGGCACCTACCCCTTGCCCGAGGCGCAACTAGATCGCTTCATTTTCAAAATCAAGGTCCCTTTCCCCGACCTGCCCTCGCTGGTGGAGATCAGCAAACGCACCACCGGCTTCCACGCGGTGGAGCTGTCCACCGTCTGCACGGGCGCGGAAATCCTCACCCAACAAGAGGCGCTGACCTACGTGCCGGTGGCCGAGCCGCTCCTGGAATGGGCGGCGAATCTCGTGCTCGCCACCCATCCCGATACCGCCACCGCGCCGGAGAAAGTCAAACGCGGCATCGCCTACGGCGCCAGCCCGCGCGGCTTGCAGGCGATGATCCGCGGCGCCCGCGTCCACACCGCCATCGGCGGCCGCACCGCCGTCTCGCTCGACGATCTCAAACGCACCGCCAAAACCTCCCTGCGCCACCGCGTCATCCGCAACTTCGAAGGCGAAGCCGCTGGCCTCGACATCGACACCCTCATCGACGACCTCATCGCCACCCTGCCCGCGCCCGCGGCGGCTGGTCAATGAGCGCCCCCCTGCGTGGGCAAAAAGCGCCGCCGCGCAAAGGTCGATTTCCCGAAGCCGAAGCCGGACACGCCGACCAGCAC
>CAZQUC010000527.1:0-3038 GCA_964596095.1 uncultured Enterobacteriaceae bacterium | reverse complement strand
GCGCTGCCGCCGAGAATGGCGACGCGATGGCATTTGGCGCAGGTGCCTTGGTTGACGAAGACTTCGCGGCCACGCGCGGGGTCGCCGCCTTCGAGGGTGTATTCCAAAAAGCTCCGCTGGCGGGCCACGAGCGCGGCTTCGACGGCGGCGAGTTTTTCCCCCACCTCCGGCTCCGCGCGCCGGGTGGCGGCTTCCACGAGATCGAGCCGCACCGGCGGCGGGACTTCGCCCATGAGGAGGCGCTGGAGTTCGGCGACGAGCAGGGCGGGTGCGGTCGCCGTCTTCGCGGTGGCGAGCAGGTCGTAAAGCGCGCGGAGATCGTCGGTGGTGCCATGGGAGGCAAGGGTGCGCAAGGCGGTCTCTGCATCCGCGGGCTGCACCTCCACCCAGCGCCGCGCCGCCGCCGCGCGCACGGCGGGCGTGGAGGTGTCGAGCAGCGGACGCACGGCGGGGCCGAGTTTGCGCAGCGCGGCGAGGCGGAGTTCCAGCGGTTCTTTCTCCTCCGCGGCCCAGGCGAGCAGCGACGGCTCGGCGACGGGCAACCCGAATTGTCCGGCGACGCGCAGGGCCCCGGCGGTAAGGCGGCCCTGCGAGTGGGTGAGCAGGCCGGCCAGCTCCGGGGCGAGCGCTTGGCGGATTGGTTCCTTGACCGCCATCCGATCCGGCAAAGGTCGCCACCAGCCGGTGGTGGGGTCGATGGGCGGGGGTTGGAGGAAATTCTCCAAGGTCCGCAAGGCCAGCAGGCGGAACGACTCGGACAGCACGGGATGTTGCGCCAGTCCCGCCAGCGCGGCCGCGGCCTCGGGCGTGCCGGTGACCTGGAGCGCGCGCAAGAGCCGGCGGTAGAGCGGTTCTTCCTGGAAATGCGGCGGCGGCGCCTGGCCCAAAAACCGGCGTGACTGCGCGGCCAGCGCGGGTTGCGCGGCGGGGATGGGCGAGTCGTTGATGGCGCGCATGGCTTCGGCGGCGATGACGGGGTCGAGGTCGCGCAAATAATCCGCGACGCGCGCGCTGCCTTGCCGGCGTAAAGCGAGCACGGCGCTCAGCCTCGCTGGCGTGGAAGGATGCGTCGCCAGCGCGGCCAGCGTTTCCGGGGCAGCGGCGCCCGCCAGCGCCATCACGCTGCCGTGGCGGAGAAAGGGATCGTCCACCCCGCGGCGCTCGATCATCTCCAGCACGTCGCCCACGGCCTCGCGGTCGCCGATTTTTCCGAGGGCCAGCGCGGCGAAGAGACGTTCGCGGGGTTCGTCCGCGCGCAGGAGACGGCGCAAGGCCGGCGCGGCGTCGGCGTCGCGCAAATCCCCCAGCGCCCGCGCGGCCTGGGCGCGGAGTTCCGGCGTGGCGTGGTCCAGCAACGCACGCAAGGCAGCCGACGCTTTCAACTGCCGCAGGGCCCACACCGCATGGAGATTGCCCGTGGTCTGCGCCACCTCGGCCAGCACGGGCACGACTTCTTCCCCGTGCGTGACGAGGGCGAATTGCGCGCGTTGCCGCACGCGGAGATCGGGATGGCTCAGCAGGCGCAGCAATTCCTCCACCGGGCGCGTCGTCAGCGTGTCGGAAAGCAGGGCCTTGGTTTCCGCGATCACCGGCTTCTTCACGCCCTCGGGCCACCAGAGCGCCTGCACCGCGCCGCGGTCTTGCTTGGTCCAGCCGCCGCCGAAGTCGAGCACGTAGAGCTTGCCGTCCGGGCCTTCCGTCACATCGACGGCGGCGATGCCGGTGTGGAATTCGCGCGCGACGGTGAGCGCGTAACCCGCTCCGGCGGGCTCGAGCTTGAACGACCAGAGCTTGCAGTGGTTGGCGGAGCCGAGGTAGTCGCAGACCAGGAACGAATTCGCCAACTCCTCCGGCAACGCCAGGCCCGAGGTGAAGAGCAGCCCGCTCGGACCTTGGGTGAGCAAACCCACGGGCGGCAGCAGCCAGCGCGGTTGGCCGGCGTGCGGCAGATCCCACCACCGCTCGGAAATCCAATGCGGCGTCTGCTCGAAGCCTCCCTCGTCCAGGCACGGCTTGAAGGTCGTCAACGCCTGATGCCCCATGTGCCAGCCCGTGTCGCCGCCTTCGACCAGGTAATTGACGCGACAGGCGTCGCCGATGCTGGCGTTGTTATCGACCGTGAAGAGATCGCCCCGCTCATTGAAGGCCAGTTCCTGCGGGTTACGCAGCCCGTAATAAAAAACCTCCAGCTCGGAGCCATCGGGATCGCAGCGGAAGACCGCGCCCGCGCCGGGATCGGCGAGCGTCCTGCCTTCCTTCGTCACCACATGATACCCGCGATCTCCGAGCGAAAAGTAGAGCTTGCCATCCGGTCCCCACACCAACCCGTGCAGGTCGTGCCCGGAGACGCTGGTGCGCACCCCGAAGCCCGAGGCCAGTGGCGTCCTGGTCTCCGCCACGCCATCGCCATCGCCGTCGCTCAGACGCCACACGTGCGGGATGCTGGCGAGGAAGACTTCCGCGCCCTCGCCCGACGGCCCAGCGATCACGCCCGCGGCCGTGCCATCCAGCGCGTCATTGAACCCGCCCGCCACTTCCGTCACCGCATCGGCCCGGCCATCGCCATCGGTGTCGCGCAGCGCGATGACGCGCTCGGCCTGCCGCGTGAAATAGCCTTCGGGAAAATGGTCGCGGTATTTCTCATAGACCTTCGCGCGGTCGGCCGTGGTTTGCGCCGCGAGATCGTCCATCACCCAATAGGGATGATCCACGTTGTCCTCCACGCCCTCGCGCCATCGGTGGGATTCCGTCACCAGCAGGCGGCCGGCGTTGTCAAAGGCGAATGAGGTCGGATTCTTCACCAGCGCGCCCTCGGCGAAGGCCTGCGTCTTGAAGCCGAAGCGGCGGGTCAATGGCGGCTCGGGACGCGTGGCCCCAGCCCCGGCCTCCTGGGCCGGCATGGAGATGGGAGCGGACAACACGGCCACCAGCCCGCAGGCGGCGGAAAAGAAAGCAACACGCATGGCACGGAAAAGGCGTCGGGAACGGGCCATTCGATCCAGCAACATCAATGCCGCAAGCCCTGACCGTGAGCAGGC
>CAZQUC010000526.1:0-3046 GCA_964596095.1 uncultured Enterobacteriaceae bacterium | reverse complement strand
GAGATCGACGACCGCATCGAATGCCCCTCGGCAAATTTCGACGGGCTGGATTGCTGGACGTTTTTCGAAGTCGTGCTCGGCCTGGCGCGGATGCTGGAAACGCCGCGGGCGGATTACACGTGGCGCGATCTGCTCGCGGAGATCGAGTGGACGCGCTATCGCGGCGGCCGCTGCACCGGCGGGTATCTGGAGCGCATCCACTATCTGGACGAGTGGTTCTTCGATAATTTCGCGCGCCAGAACGTCTGGGACCTGACGCGCCGCTTGCCGGGGGCGATCCGACTCACCGGGCGTCGCAGCACAGAAATGACCACGCTGTGGCGCAGCTACCGTTATTTGAAAAAGAACCCCTCGCTGCGCGGACCGATGCGGGCCAGCGAGCTCGAAGTGGAGAAACTGCCGGTCTATTACGTGCCCAAGGCCGTGGTCCGCCAAGCCCAGCCCAAGCTGGAGAACGGGGACATCATCGGCATTGTCACCAACCATCAGGGTGGCGTGTGCTCGCATGTCGGGCTCGCCTATCGCGACGCCCGCGGCGTGCTGCGCTTCATGCACGCCTCCAAGAACCACAAGGCGGTGGTGGTCGATGATGAACTTGCCGTCTATCTGGCGCGCTTTCGCTCCCACGCCGGCATCATGGCCTGCCGGCCGCTCGCCACGCGCTATACCATCCGCGATGAAAAAACTTACCGCGCCCGGCTCGCACGGCTGCACGCCGGGCAGGCGCCGGCGAAGGCGTAACGAGGGGAGTTTCCAGCATTCAGCATTCAGCCCCGGAACCCCGGCACGCGGGAGTGAAGAACGGGGAATAACTGGTGAGGTGGCCATTCCGGCGGCTCCTCGAGATTGGTTCATGCGGTGGCGGCGAATAAGGAACTGCAAAGGTTGGGAGCGGATATTCGCGGGGTCGTGTGGAGGCGGACGACGCGCATGTGATAACAAAGGAATTTATGATCATGGCGTTCAAGCTATGAAAGATCTGCGGGATCATTTGCCCCGGGCTCTTTTGGCGCGAACCGTCTTGCCAGTGCGCAGATGAGTGATATGCGCGTGGTCGCCCAAATCTTCCGCTTCCACTTTGTTACCGGGAAACCAATATACCAGTTGCGTGGAATCGGCGGTCTCCACTTCCCATTGGCTTCTGTCCGTCAATTCGATGAAGTTTCCGGTGATGCGCTCGATCCAGCTTTGATGCTTCATGCCCGCAGCGTATCGGATCCCGACCATTCTCAATACCAGTGAATGCCTCCAAAAAGTGACGAACGTCATCGCGAACATGAGACTTGCCAAAGATGCCCGCGAGCGCGATACAATGCCCCGATGAAACAAATCCTTATTGCTGTCACCGCCTTAGCGCTCGTATCTTGCGCCACACCCCATGCTCCCATTGGAGCGATGGATGGGGATGATGAAGTGCTCCCGTCAACGAGCTGTGACCACTGCGGTGTTATTCGTTAAATCACCGGCACAAACCAGCAAGGGCCGTTTCAACCTGTGACAACGGAGCCTCTTTCCGAGCTAGGCCGTGTTTGAAAACTAAGTTCGTGAGTTTCGAATCCAGTCGATGACACTGGCGAAAGCGATTAAAAGAGAGAAAATGGTGAGCTAATTGGTCCCGACGCATGGCGGCGCTATCCCAGCGCTTGAGCCATGCGATTTGCGGGCGAGCTTCGAGCGGCTGGCGGTGCTGGTGGACGCGCGGGGTGCCAGCCTGGATGTGCGATCCGGAGGCTGTGCGGGAGTGAAGCTGGAAGAGGTCGCGCCTTGGCGGAGTTATCCCTCTTGCTTGAACAACATCAGGCGACGGTCCGGAGTGAGGGGCATGAACCAGCTCGAAAGCCATCAACGAACGAGACGCCCGGTGAAAGATGACGGGCAACTGATGCTCGGATTGGGAAAGCCTCTCCCGTTGCTGCGCCTCCCTGAGCCCAACCGCAGCCAGTGCATCGCCCTGTTGAGCAGGATGTTGTTGGAGGCTATCGAAGTCGCACCCCAGCCGCAAACGCCATCTCTCTCAGGCGGCCCTTGCGGTGTCTTTTTGCGTGAGGCAACACGCATTGAGATTTGCGGTCACAAGTCGCTTGGCTTTCCAGCCATAATGGATATTTTACCTATTCCAAGTATCCCCTTCACCACGCTCCACGACTTCCGACCCTGCTTTAATCCGCACCATGAACCGACGCCAATCCTTGCTCAGCCTGATGACGCTTGCCACATCCGGGTTGAGTTCCTGTGCCCTGCACCGCTCCGGCCAAAGTGGTGATGTGACTTCCGCCGCTCCGGCTCCGGACCCATCATTGCCGCCCGCCGCGCCCGCGCCGTCGGTCTCCAGCATTCCGCTCAAAATCAACGGCCCGGTGCGGCCCAGCTACTCTTCCTGTAAGACGCCGGGGAAATTCGTGGCGCTCACCTTTGATGACGGCCCTGATCCCGAAGACACGCCGCGCCTGCTGAGCCATCTGCGCGCGCGCAACGTGAAGGCGACCTTTTTTGTCATCGGCCGCAACGTCAACGCCTACCCCCGGGTGCTGGAGCAAACGCTCGCCGAAGGCCACGAGATCGCCAACCACAGCATGACCCATCCCGTGCTCAGCAAGCTTTCCGACGCCGGACTGGCGCGCGAGATCGGTGGTTGCGACGAAGCCATCACCCGCGTGCTCGGCGGCTACAAGGCGCAATGCTTGCGCCCGCCTTACGGCGCGTTGACCGCCCGACAAAAAGAATGGGTCATGCGCGAATACGGCCACCCCAGCATCATGTGGTCGGTCGATCCGTTGGATTGGAAAATCCGCAACTCGGCCCACGTGTCCCGCGCGCTCATCGGCGGCGCCGGTCCGGGTGGCATCCTCCTGGCCCACGACATCCACCCGACCACCGTGGCCGCCGTGCCGTCGGTGCTCGACGCGCTGCTTGCCCGCGGGTTCCAATTCGTCACCATCGGTCAACTCATCAATTTGGAGAACGGCGCCCGCCCGCCCGCTTCGACCCTGCTGCGGTTCACCGCCGGCAGCCTGTAGGCAGGGAAACTGCTTCCTTTTTGCGGGAG
>CAZQUC010000525.1:0-3054 GCA_964596095.1 uncultured Enterobacteriaceae bacterium | reverse complement strand
CCGGAAATGAAGAGCACCGGCGAAGTGATGGGCATCGATCCCGACCTCGGCCTCGCCTTCGCCAAGAGCCAGATGGCGACCGGCGGCGCGCTGCCCAAGGGCGGCAACCTCTTCATCAGCGTGCAGGATCGCCACAAGGCGAAGATCGGCACCATTGCCAAGGACTACCACGAACTGGGCTTCAAACTCTTCGCCACCAGCGGCACCGTGCAGGCCATCGAGGCCGCGGGCGTGCCGGTGACGTTGCTCTACAAGCTCGCCGACGGCCGACGGCCCACCGTGCTCGACATGATCAAGAACGGCGAGATCGCCTTCATCATCAACACGCCCAACGAGGCCGAGTCCCGCAGCGACGAGGTGAAAATCCGCTCCGCCGCGGTCGCCAACCGCATCCCCATCATGACCACCCTCAGCGGTGCCACCACCGCTGTCCTCGCCATCCGCTCGCTGCAAACCAAGCCGGTGGAGGTGCGGGCGTTGCAGGATTATCATGCCGCCAAGGCGTAGCGGCGGCCGGCACAAAGCGCGATTTCCCTGTCAGATTTTCGGGCTGAGAACACGTATGTTGGGTGATGAACGATCATCCCCGCTCGTCCTGTGGCACCGACCGCGAGGCATCCCCTTCGCCGTCGGCAGGGGCGGCCGGTGACCGGACCCTGTCCGATCACGAGGCGCTGGGGGAGTTCGTGCGAAGCGGTTCGTCCGCCGCGTTCGCGGTCCTGACCGGGCGTTACGCCGGCTTGGTCTATGGCGCGGCGTGGCGGCGCACCGGCCGGCATGAATTGGCCGAAGAGGTGGCGCAAAACGTTTTCGTCATCCTCGCGCGCAAAGCGCCTGCCTTGCTCAAAACGCAGACCCCGCTGGCCGCCTGGCTGCACCGGGCCGCGGTGCTGGAGTCGTCGGAGGCGTTGCGCCGGGAATCCGTCCGCCATCGTGTCATGAAAGAATTTGCCACTCACCAGGAACTGGCGGCGCCGGTGGTCCCCGGCGCGGCGCTCGACTCGATCCTGCCCGACCTCGATGCCGCGCTCGACCGGCTGCCGCGCTCGGATCGCGAATTGCTCCTCGCGCGGTATTTCGAGGAGCGGTCGTATCGCGACCTCGCGGCCACCACCGGCCGCAGCGAGGCCGCGCTGATGCAGCAACACCATCGCGCGCTGCAAAAACTCAGCCGCCTTTTCCACCGGCGCGGGCATCCGGTCACTGCGGCCGCCTTGGCGGCGGGATTGGGCATTCCTTTCACGAGCGCCGCGCCGGTGGGCGTCGCCGCCACTTGCGCCGCGAGCGTGTCGGCGGCGACCGCGACCGCCATCAGCACCTCCACGTTGTTTCAACTCACCGTCGCCATGCACACCAAGACCCATCTCGCGTTCGTGGCCGTCGTCCTCTGCCTCATCGCCGGAACCGGCGCTTTTTTCGTCATCCGCTATGAAAAAGCGACCTTCGCGGAGCACGCCGTCTCCCTCTCCGCTGGATCAGACCCCCAGACCACGAACGAAGCCTCCGTTTCCACCACGCCCCCCGCTCCCGCCCTCCCGATCCCCACGGCAGGGGAAGTGCTGGCCGCCGAAGGCCGCGAACGGTTGGAAAAACTCGCGCTCTGGCTGCCGGGCGCGTCCCCCGCGGAGATGGGAGACATGCTGGGGAAACTGGCCGCGCTGGACGAAACCCGCAGCCAAAGAACTGAGAAAGAATTGATCATCCAGCGCTGGGTGGAGGTGGACCGACAGGGCGCGTTTGTTGCCATCAGGAAAGGCGAGGGCGACACTTGGCTGGCGTGCAAGGCCTTCGGACGTCTGCATCCGCGCGAAGCTTGGGCGGAGGCGCAAAAAATGGATGATTATGAGATCGGTTATGTGCTGCAAGGCATTTCGGAGGTGGACCCATCCTTGGCGCGCGAATTGTTGGCTTCCACCGACAAAAGCAAATTGTGGTCGATCAATCGTTCAAATGCCGACATCGCCAATAGCCTGGCCAGAAAGGACGCCCGGCAGGGATGGGAATACGCGCTGGAGCGCGGCGCTTGGGCGGAAGTCGCGGTGGAGGAATTTTTCCGCGCCGATCCCGAAGGCGCCATCGCGTCCGCGTTCGCGCAGCTCACGACGCAGCGACAGGCGCAGGCGGTTGAATGGCTGACGTGGCAACTCCGCTCGTCAGCGCCCGAAAAAATCGAGCCGCTGCTGGACAAGCTCTCGGAAGGCCGGGCGAAATGGCAGGCGCAGACGCGCCATGTCCAATGGCTGGCGCGAACCGATTCCGATGCCGCGCTGGCTTACACGCGGAAGGCTTCCCCGGCCTTGCGCCCCTCCCTGATGCAGGAAATGGCCGTCGCGTTGGCCCGGACCAAGCCGGAGGAATCGCTGCGCCTGCTCAGAGAATTGGACTGGCGTGACACCGGTCACGATTTCCGCGTTCCGGAAGTCATCACTCCCGGCATCATGGAAAATCCTTCCCGTGAAGCGAAGGCCGATGATTGGCTGGCTTCCCTCTCGGGTCGCACCGATGGGCCGTCCCAAGCCACCGAGGCGCTGCGTCGGCTCGCCGATCACGGCCATCTCGCCGAGGCGCTCGCCGTCGCCGAGTCCGTGCCGTCCGGCCCGCGGCGCGAGCAGGCCGTGGCCGCGGTCGCCTCCGGCTGGCCCGCCGACCACGTCTATGAACTCTCGGCATGGCTGGCGGAGCAGGACGTGCCTTCCGTCCGTGAAGCCGGCGCGTCCAGGCTCGTCCGTCATCTGCTGGCCGAAGCGGAGCCGGATTACGAGGCCGCCGCCCGTTGGGCCGCTCTCCTGCCTGCGACCGAGCATCCGGAAAGCACGCCGCTGGTGGAGGTCATGCAGAAATGGCGGGCGCAAGACTCGGACGCCGCCCACGCCGCGCTGCAAACCCTGCCCATGCCGGAGGCCGTGCGTGCGGTCCTGGAAAAACCCACCACTCCGCAACGATGAAAACCGCCTTCTCCGCTCCACTTCGACTCCGCTTCCTGATGCGGGTGGCGGCGGTCCTCATGGCCGCCGTCATCGTCACGGCCTGCTGGTGGCTGGCCGCCGGGAAACG
>CAZQUC010000524.1:0-3054 GCA_964596095.1 uncultured Enterobacteriaceae bacterium | reverse complement strand
TCACCGGCCAAGCCGGCCGCCACCCCGTGCCCGCCACCGACACGGCGGGAAATCTCGCGCTCTACCGCGTCTACCACGAAGCCGTGCGCCACGGCCTCGTGCTCAGCACCCACGATGTCGGCGAAGGCGGCCTCGCCGTCGCCGTGGCCGAGCTGGCCTTCTCCCTCGTCGCGGGCGTGGAGATCGACCACCCCGCCGCCGCGCTCTTCACCGAGCCGACCGGCTGCTTCCTCGTCGAAGTCGCCCCCGCCCACCGCGAGACCTTCCAGCGCCACTTCGCCGAACGGAACGTGCCCTGCCACCCCCTCGGCCACGCCACCGCCGCCCACCGGAACCTCGTGATGACCGACGGCCCGGCCACGACGGTGCTCAATGAGCCCCTCGCGGAACTGAAAGCCCTCTGGAAAAACGGCCTCGCGGGGTGGTATTGAGGCGTGGCGCGGCATGGCGTTTCCCGTCTTCCCAAAGCGCGCGCCGGCATAATGGCATGAATATTCATGCACGGGCCGGTATTGCATCCCGAATGGTCGCGCTCATGCTGGGTGCCCCCAACCTGCTGTCACCCCACGTCCCATGCTCGGTTTTCTCGCCCCTGCTCCACCGCTCGAACGGCTTCCCGAATCCCAGATCGACCCCACTTACCGACGGCTGCGCCGGCAGATTTTCGCGGGCATTTTCTTCGGCTACGCGGCCTACTATCTGGTGCGGAAAAATTTCTCCTTGGCGCTGCCGGACATCCTCCAGCACTACCCGCAATACACCAAGGCCCAATTGGGCACGGCCTTGACGGGGCTGTCGATCGCGTATGGGGCGTCGAAGTTCCTCATGGGGTCGGTCTCCGACCGCAGCAATCCGCGGTATTTCCTGCCGCTGGGGCTGCTGCTCTCGTGCGCGATCATGGCGGTGTGCGGCTTTGCGAAGGGGATCTATCTGTCGCTGACGCTCATCATCCTGCTGCAAACGCTCAACGGCTGGGTCAACGGCATGGGATGGCCGCCATGCGGGAAGACGATGGTGCATTGGTTCAGCACACGCGAGCGCGGACGCACGGTGGCGGTGTGGAATGTGGCGCACAATATCGGCGGCGCGCTGGTGGCGACCTTCGCCACCGCCGGGGTGTGGCTCTTCCACGATTGGGGCGCGAAGTTTTACTTCAATGCCTTCATCGCCGCCGGGGTGGCCGTGCTGGCGTTTTTCCTCATCCGCGATACCCCGCAAAGCTGTGGACTGCCGCCCATCGAGGAATACAAAAACGACTATCCACCGGGCTACTCGGCGGCGCACGAGCGGACGTTTTCCTTCCGCGAGATCTTCGTGACGTATGTCCTGACCAACCCGTGGCTGTGGTTCATCGCGGTGGCCAATGCCTTCGTGTATTTCGTGCGCAACGGCGTGGTGGACTGGATCCCGACTTACCTGCAAACGGCCAAGCATTTCACCGCCGCGCAGGCGGGCCTGGGGGTCTCGCTCTATGAATACGCGGGCATCCCCGGCACTATCCTCTGCGGCTGGGCCTCGGACAAACTCTTCAAAGGCCGCCGCGCGCCCGCCACCATGCTCTTCATGGCGCTGACGCTGGTGGGCGTGCTCGTCTATGCGCTCAACCGCCACGGGCCGCTGTGGATCGACTACGCGGCGCTGACCTTGATCGGCTTTCTCATTTACGGGCCGGTCATGATGGTCGGCCTGCACGCGCTCGACCTCGTGCCGAAAAAGGCCGCGGGCACGGCGGCGGGGTTCACCGGGTTCTTCGGCTACGTCTTCGGCTCCGCCAGCGCCGGCACCGGCGTGGGCTGGGTGTCGGATCATTGGGGCTGGAACGGCGTCTTCTCCGTCATGGCCGTCTGCTGCCTGCTGACGATCTTTTTCAGCGGGCTGACGTTGTTGAAAAAAGCGGATGGTGCGCCCGGTCCGGCGCTTCCTTCCTGAGCGCGACCGGTTGACAGACCGGGCCGGCCCGTCATGCCTCTCCCCGTCACGCTTCCGGCCACATGCCCCTAAAATCTGAAATATGACGGATGAAATAACTATTTTCATATCAACGCCTTGCAAATAAGACCCCCACTCACCCTGCGGGTGAGCCGCTCATCAAGCACAATATGTTGACAATGACTATTTTAATTCATCCTTTCTATTTCATATTTCAGGATGACACCCGCGCCCGATCCCGCCTTCACCCGCCACCTGCCGCATACCGCCTTGGTGCTCGGCTCGGGCCTCGGCCATGTGGTGGAAGACCTCGGCGAAGTGCTGGCCAGCCGGTCCTTCCGCGACGCCGGCCTGCCCGCCAGCACCGTGCCGGGGCATGAGGGCTGGTTTCTGCTCGTCCGGGGCGCGGGCCCACCGCTGCTCCTCATGCAGGGCCGCGTGCATCTCTACGAAGGCCATCCCGCCGCCGCGGTGACGGCCGGCGTGCGGTGGCTGGCCGCGCAAGGCGTGCGGACGTTGCTGCTCACCAACGCGGCGGGCAGCCTCAACCCCGCCTTCGCGCCCGGTTCCTGGATGATGCTGGACGATCACCTCAACCTCACCGGCGCGTCACCCTTGACCGGCGGGCCGCACTTTCAGGATCTGAGCGAAGTCTATGCGCGGCGGTTGCGGGAGGAATTCCACGCCGTCGCCACGGCCCAGGCCATCACCCTGCACGAAGGCGTCTATGCCGGCGTCCCCGGTCCACATTACGAAACGCCCGCCGAAATCCGCATGTTGCAACGCCTCGGCGCCGATGCCGTGGGCATGTCCACCGTGCTGGAAGCCATCCAGGCGCGCGCGCTGGGCTTGGAAGTCGCGGCCTTTTCCTGCCTCACCAACTGGGGCGCGGGATTGGCCCCCGCGCCGCTGGATCATGGGGAGGTGGTCGCGGCGGGACGGGAGGCCGGTGGAGCGCTGCTGGCCTTGGTGCGGGCGTGGTTGGGGGAGGGAAGAGAGTGAGATAATGGGATAGTAAGATCATGAGTGCGGCGCGGTCTTCGTCGGCAGCACTGTTGATGGCGGTAATCGAGACGCCGGCCTCCAACCCATCGGCGGCTGTAACGCTCGTGGTTTCGCCTCGTC
>CAZQUC010000523.1:0-3060 GCA_964596095.1 uncultured Enterobacteriaceae bacterium | reverse complement strand
GCTTTGGGCTCGCCCGCGACCGATTCGTCCAGACCCGCGCCAATGACATACGGGCCGCGCCGCAGCGCCAGATAATTGGTCTCGCGCCAGGCGAGGCAGGCTCTTTCGGCCGCACGTCGCACCGTGGCCGCCAGCCGCGCGTCGGCTTCGACGCTGAGGGAGAACTTGACGGGCGTCTCCCGCATCCAGGCCACCGCGCCCTGCCCTTTGGCGATGAAGGCGGCGGGCTCGGCCGCGAAGTCGTCGTCCCTCAACTCCAGCGCCGCGAACAAATGGTGGCGGGGAATGGTGGCGTTCGCGCCTTCATCATTCCACCACTCGCGGACGTGATTGTAGGGGTCGGTGTCATCATCCACGACGAGGAGGACGCCGCCCTGCCGCACCCACCCGGCCAGAGCCGCATGGACCTCGGCGGAGAGCGGCTTCTGGCCCTGGTAACTGAGCAGCAGCACTTTCATGCCGTCGAGAAAACCGGGCAAGGGCGTGTTTTCCAATTGCACCGGCGTGACCGGGAGGCCGCGTTTCAGCAGGGGCAGCAACTGGCCATAGACGTGGGCCATGTTCGGGTCGCTCGGCGTGGGCTGCTCGCGCTGGAACATCAGCGAATCGCTCACCAGCACGCCCACGCCGTGGGTGCCGCAGTCCCAACGCACGTCGGGTTGCTTCATGTCGGTCAGCGCGTGCATGACGACCTGCAGCTCGGTGGCATAGGCGGGCGGGATGGACTGGCGCTGCGATCGCGGCACGGAATGCGGATAACGGCCGCCGAAAACACGTTCCGGCCACGGGGCGACCTCGAATTGCCACACGTCCGGCTGGAGCAGGGAAGCGGTGAGAGTGGACTCCCAATTCACGCGATAATCGGTCCAATCGTGCCGAGGATTGTCCTCGATCGGGTCGTTCAAATACCAGACGGTGCGGCCGGTGGCGCGCACGAGATTCTGCATCGCGCCGTATTCGAGGAACGCGGTCTCGAACGTGCGCTCGGCGCGCCGGCCGCGGAAGTAGTTGGGCGTGCGCGCCGTGCCCGTCCACACTTGCGCGATGTAGCCGTCGCAGCCCTCCAGCCGGGCCAGGCTCGACTCCGGGCTGACGATGCACCAATGCGCGTAATTCAGCAGGCTGTGCGTGGGGACATAGCAACGCACGCTTTGGCCGGTGCGGCGGTTGAAGTCGCGCACATGGTCGAAGACCTGCTGCAACGCGCGGCGATACAGATAGTATTTGAGCTTGGAAGCGCGCCATTGCGCGTCGGGCGAGGAGTCCGGCGCCTGCCATTCCTCGTGAAAATACGCGCGCCACTCGCGCTTGAAGCCCTCCGACCAGCCGGCGCGCGCCCAGAATTCCGGCTCCTCCAGATGCACCGCTTCCACCCCTGCCTCCAACGCGCGCTGCACGCCCGCGCTCAAGTAAGTCCCGAAATTTTCCGCCGGGCACATGTAATAGACATCGCCCCCGTGGCTGATCTTGTTGCCGTGGCGGTCGGTCTGGGCGTTGTCTTCGTGATTCTGTCCGTCGAAGCGGCCGTAAAGATAATCCTGGTAATTCCCCCACGAGACGCCGGTCATGAGATGCACGCGATAACCACGGTCGCGCCAGCTTTTGAGGCGCGCGGGCAGGGTGTCGTCGATGCCATAGACCATCGCCACATCGGCGCGCAGATTGCCCTGCGGACTCCAGGCCTTGGAGGTCTGGAAGCTGGTGCGCTCCCGCGCTTGCGCCGGATCCGGAGGAAATGCCGGCGGATTCTCCGCGCGCAGCGGCGACGGCGCGACTGCGCCGGTCAGCCACGCGGCCGCGGCCAGCCAATGAATGGAATGATGCCTCATCTTCCGCAGCTTACCGGCCGGAACCCGGCGGCAAACACCGGGAAAGCCGGGCGCGCGCCGATCAAGGCATGGGGGATTGTCCGTGAGCGCGCGGATGATGCGAAAGGACGAAAGGCGTGATGTCGCGCGGCCAGTCCCGCGCCACTGAAAGCGACCCGCGCCACGCTTACCAGGAATAATGAGCGGTGTAGGTGATGGTCTGCTCTTCGCCGGGTTTAAGCGAGACGCGGAACTCGATGGTCTGCGCGTCGGTCTTCAGGTGGGTGAGGTTGCTGGCGCGGATTTCCCAGTTGGACCAGCGGTAAAGATGCTCGACCACCCGCACCTCCACGGTTTCGTTTTCCTTGCGGTTGCGCACCTTGATTTCGAAGGACTCATCCACCCATTTGTTGGAGGAATCGACCCGGAAATTCGTGCGCTTGCGCTCGCCGACGAGGTCGAAGGCGTTGCCGGTGCGGAGTCGCAGCGTTTCATCTTTCGCGGTGTGGTCGATGGCATCTTCGCCGACGAATTGCAGCCGGCTCTCATCGTCGCGGCGGTAAAAGCGCACGCGGCCCTTGGGCAGCGGCAGGCCGAGGCGATTGGCCTCCGTGTTTTTGATCTCGCGCATGATCCAGACTTTGGGGTTGCTCTGCGTGCCGTAGTTCTCGTCGTGGCGAATCTGCTCGTAGCCCCAGCCGCGATAGCGGTTCGGGTCGATGAACGCGCCGTCATAGACATAGATCCGCGCGGACTTGATCCCTTCCGCGCGGACAAACTCGACCTGCTTGGTCTCCCGGTCATGCAGCGTGGTCGGCAGCGGCAGCGTGTAGAGATGGAAGTCGTCGAAGGCTTTTTGGGTGACGCGGGCGGTGAATCCTCCTCTCTCGTCGATCGAGTAGCTCATTTGGGAACGGCCGTCAGCTCCTTCGTCCGCCGCCAACTTCGCCACATCTCCGGCGATCAGTTGCAATTTCGCGTCGGAAAATGTTTTGCCCGATTGATTGTCCACCGTGACCCAGCCCGTGAGGTCGATCTCCTCGCCCTTTTCCGGAGAGACGACATTGTAGTCCGCCTCCCAGCTCATGCCGCCGGTGACGTAGCACAATTCCGCATCGAGTTTCGTGGCCGCGTCGGCATGGAGGCGCCAGTCGAGGGTGGGGTTCAGAATGGTGTCGTCCCCGAGGGAGGGAAACAGCGGCTCGCCGGGCAGGGAGAACCGCAATTGTCCCTCCACTTCGATCACCGGTTG
>CAZQUC010000522.1:0-3064 GCA_964596095.1 uncultured Enterobacteriaceae bacterium | reverse complement strand
TAAGGCGCTTTCCTCGCGTGCGGCGTGATGCGCGCGACAATTGCGTTTGACACGACACGCGTTTTCCTATAGAGCGGATCCATTCATATCATACGAAATTAGTGTGAATTTACACCGGGCCGGTGGTGACTCCAGGCACACACTCCCCACCGGGGGCTGTGCGTGGTCATGGCACGACGGCCCGTGAGGACGCGACCGACCAGAGACTGGAGGCCCACGTTTCCGCCGCCCGCACAACCGAGAGACCGAGCGTCGCCCCCGTGCGCGCTCCCACCACCCGCATCCCACCACCGCCATGAGCGAAATCACCGCCACCCATCTCCACGAACGCCTGCAAGCCGAGCCGGATCTCCTCCTTCTCGACGTGCGCACGCCGTCCGAATACGACGAGGCGCACGTCCCGCAGGCGCGCAACGAACCGCTGGACCGCTTGGCGCCCGCGGCCCTTGCCGCCGTCACCGGTCTGAAAACCGAGCAACCCGTGTATTTGCTCTGCCGCTCCGGCGCGCGCGCCAAAATCGCCGCCGACAAACTGCAGCAGGCGGGTTTTCCCAACGGCATCGTCGTCACCGGCGGCACGCTCGCGTGGATCGAGGCCGGGCTGCCCGTCACCCGCGGCGAGCGCAAAGTCATCAGCCTGGAGCGGCAGGTCCGCATCGCCGCCGGCTCGCTGGTGCTGACCGGCGTGGTGTTGGGCTGGCTCGTGCATCCCGGCTTTTTCGGGCTGTCCGCCTTTGTCGGTGCCGGTCTGGTCTTCGCGGGGCTCACCGATTGGTGCGGCATGGGCTTGTTGCTCGCCAAAGCTCCGTGGAACCAACGCCGTTCCACCGCTTCCGCCACCGCTAGCCAAACCAAGAGCGTCCCCGCCCATGGATAAACTGCCCAAATGGCATCTCCCCGAGCTGCTCGCCTCCTACGAACGCTTCGGCGGCCTCAACAGCCGGCGCACCTCCAACACGCCGTCCAAGCGCGCCGTCGGCCAGATCTGCGAGGATCTGCTGCAACTCCTCTTCCCCGGCCTGCACGATGACGACGCCATCTCCGAGGAAACCCTCGTCCAGATTACCGCCGAGCGGCTCTTCTCCGTCATCCGGCGCTTGCAGGAGGAAGTCCGCAAAAGCGTGCGCATCGGCGATCCCGACCGGCCCACCGGCAAGACCGCGCCCATCATGGAGAAATTCAGCCGCGCCCTGCCCGTCGTGCGTGAACTGTTGAAACACGACATCGAAGCCGCCTACGACAGCGATCCCAGCACGCTCAGTCGCGAGGAAATCATCCTCTCGTTCCCCTGCATCGAAGCCATCGCCATCCAACGGCTCGCGCATCGCCTCTACCGCGAAGGCGCGCCCATCATCCCGCGCATGATGACGGAATGGGCGCATTCGCGCACCGGCATCGACATCCATCCCGGCGCCGTCATCGGCACGCATTTCTTCATCGATCACGGCACCGGCGTCGTCATCGGCGAAACCTGCCGCATCGGCAACCACGTGCGCATTTACCATGGCGTGACCCTGGGCGCGCGCAGCTTCGTCAAGGACGAGGAAGGCCACATCGTCAAAGGCGGCAAACGGCATCCTGATGTCGAAGACCACGTCACCATCTACCCGAACTCCACCATCCTCGGCGGCAAGACCGTCCTCGGCGAAAACTCCACCATCGGCGCCAACGTCTTCCTCATGCAAAGTGTGCCCCCGGATTCCCTCGTCATTTACGAGGAGAAAAGCCTGCGCGTCCTCGACAAAAAAGAAAACCGCCAGCCCGGCTCACCCGAGTTTTCGATTTAGTTTGTTAGGCGTTGCTACCCGCATCCTTCAATGAACATCCTCAAAAGCATCTTTGGTCAGAACGCACCATCTGAAAAGGAGCGTGGCTGGAGAGTCGGTCACCGAGGGCGCGACTCGATGTATTACGAGGAGTTTCGACAGGGCACTTGGCAGCGTATTGAGATTGACGGCGAGATGCTGACCGGACGCGCACACCACGTCATCTACTTCGACTCACCGGAACATTGGCAGAGCTATCCCGAGTGGGCGCGAGACCGCCGCGATGAGATTATCGCCCGCATCAAGAGCGAGTTTCGCGAACCCGATTACGAGTATGATGGCGTCTGATTTGCACAGCCTTTTCCAATACCCGCAACGCCTAACCAGCCTGCCATGAGCCATCCCACTTACCACGGCATCGACCACCACGTCGGCCACACCCCGCTCCTCCGCCTGCGGCGGCTGTCCGAATTCACCGGCAGTGAAATCCTCGGCAAAGCCGAGTGGATGAACCCCGGCGGCTCCATCAAAGACCGCGCTGCCTGGGGCATCATCACCGACGCCGAGGAAAAAGGCCTGCTGCGGTCCGGCTCCACCATCGTCGAAGGCACGGCGGGCAACACCGGGATCGGCCTCACCGTCATCGGCGCGGCGCGCGGCTACCGCACCGTCATCATCATTCCCGAGACCCAGGCGCCTGAAAAAATCGCGTTGCTCCGCGCGCTGGGCGCCGAAGTCCGCCCCGTGCCCGCCAAGCCCTACAGCGATCCCGACAACTACAACCACATCGCGCGTCGTCTCGCCGAGGAGAACGGCTGGTTCTGGGCCAACCAATTCGACAATCCCGCTAACCGCCTCGCCCATTACCGCACTACCGGCCCCGAAATCTGGTCGCAAACCGGCGGCGCCGTCACTGCCTTTGTCGCTGCCGTCGGCACCGGAGGCACCCTCGCCGGCACCTCGCTCTTCCTCAAAGAAAAGAACCCCTCGCTCGACGTCGTTTGCGCCGATCCGTATGGGGCTGCCATGTGGTCGTGGTTCACCCACGGCCACACCGACATCGACGACGGCGACTCCATCGCCGAAGGCATCGGCCAAGGCCGCGTCACGCAAAATCTCGAAGGCCTCAAAGCCGACGCCGCCTACCGTATCGACGACCAGGCCGCCCTCGCCGTCATTTACCAATTGTTGCGCGAGGAGGGCCTCTTCCTCGGCCTCAGCAGCGGCATCAACGTCGCCGGCGCGGTGCGTTATGCGCTGGAGAAAGGCCCCGGCCAAACCGTGGTCACCATCCTCGC
>CAZQUC010000521.1:0-3064 GCA_964596095.1 uncultured Enterobacteriaceae bacterium | reverse complement strand
GCGCACCGGTCTTCGCTAAAGCAGTGGCCGCCAAGAGGAGCCATCCTCCCAACGAAACACCCGCCCGGCACAGAGCGCGGGTGGCGCGGCATTGTCGCTCGCACGCACGCGGCCGCCGCGCGGCGGGGAAATCATCTTCACCGGCAGAGACTCTCAACGGCTGCTGCGGGGTTCGGTCAACGGGGTGAGATCGGGCCGATCCTGCGAATTGTCAGGCGAGAAGGGCGGCGCGCCCGCTGCCGCCGGACGGGGCGCGCGGGTGGAACGCGCCGGCCTCGGGGCGGGTGCGAGGCCACGGGTGGCGGAGTCGAGCGTCCGACCGTCGATGTTGCCGACCACCGCGCCTTCGGGCAGCGGCGCGCCATCCCCCTGGCGGCGCGTGCCACCGCGGGTGTAGGGTCCGGAATCGGTCGTGCCACCAATCCGCCGCACACGCTTTTCCTTGTCCATCATTTCGAACAACTGCGGACTGAGGTTTTTCCAGATGACGATGCGGCCGTCGGTGGGCGCTTCGTCGATGTATTGGAAGTCCACCGGCATCCGGTTGACGGCGGCGGCGAGATATTGGTCGCGCTGGCCGCCGAGACGCTGCAAGGCGTGCTGGCCGCCGGTATCGAGCCAGAAAACCGCGCCCCAGGTTTGCCCGTCATCCGCCGGAAAAGGCCAATACGCGCGGAAGTTGCTGTGCGTGATGAGGGGTTGTTTGCGGAAATAGTAAGTCTTGCCGTTGAGTTTGGCTTCCTGCACCTTGCGCACCCCTTCCTCCTTGTCGCCTTCCTCGTGGAAGCTGACCAGATACGGCTGCTTTTTCCCCGCGGCGGACAGCGGGGTGGCGGCGCCCCAGAGGGCGGCGATGATGAGAAGCAGATGGCGCATGAGGCGCATTGTGCCCGCATTTTCCGTGGATGGCAAGCCCGGGTCTCAGCCCGCCTCCGCGCCCCGCGTATAGTTCCAAGGTCGGATTGACCCCGGCCGGATTGCCCGCAGCATGGGCGGCATGGATCGCCGTCCGTTGAAAACGCGTTCGCAGGCCTGGGCCCCCGCCCTGGCGAAAGCGCTGGTGAAAGCGGGGCTGACTCCCAATGGCGTCTCGATCATCGGCATCGGCGGTGCGGTGGGAGCGGGATGGCTCTTGGCGTGTCACTCCCAAAACGGCTGGGCGCTGCTCGGCGCGGCCATGGGCATTCAATTCCGCCTGCTCTGCAACATGATCGACGGGCTGATGGCGGTCGAAGGCGGGGCCAAAACCAAAGACGGCGTGTTTTTCAATGAAGCGCCGGACCGCCTGGAGGACGTGCTCATCCTGGTGGGCGCGGGCTACGGCGCGGGCCTGCCGTGGTTGGGCTGGCTGGCGGCGGTGCTGGCGGTGACGACGGCGTATCTGCGCGCCTTCGGCGCGTCGCTCGGGCTGGGACAGGATTTTTGCGGACCGGGCGCGAAGCCGCACCGGATGTTTGTGCTCACGCTGGGCTGCCTGGCGGGCGCGGGCTGGGTTTTCTTCGACGGGCCGCAACGCGCCGTGGCGTGGGCGTTGATCGCCGCGGTCGTGCTCACGGGAATCACGGTGCTGCGCCGGGGCTGGCGGGTTCGCCGTAATCTGCTCGATGCGCCATGAAACCACTCGTCCCACGTTTCGGGAAATGGTTCGCGGCCGGTCTGGTGCTGGGCGCAATCGGCTGGTGGTGGCTGCGGCCGACCTCGCCGACGCCGACGGCTTCCGCGGAAGACGAGACCGCGAATCGCCCGACCTGGACCGGCCCGCGTCGTCCCCCGCCGCTGCCCAAAATTTCCGCCAAGCTACCGATGGTGATGGAGCCGTTTCATGACGCCCGGGGCCGAGTGATCGGGTATCGGGTGGTGGAGCCATACCGGAAACGGAAACCCAGATCGTCGCTCTCGGAACTGACGAAATCTTTAGTGAACATGTCGGACCCTGAGCGGTTGCTCGATTTTCTCATGGACGACCTGAGCCTCAACAGCCGCCAGACGGGGATCGTGGAATCCGCCGTGAGATCGCTTCAATCCCGGTTAAAAACTCTGGAAAAGCAGCATTGTTGGGCCATCGAATCGACGGACACGATGCAGAAATTCGAGATCTCTTCCTACGCGGAAGAAGCGACTGTGGCCGTTCATGATTTTCGCGCGAGCTTGGCCGACTTTGCAGAACCTTATCGGGACACTCTGCTGGAACGCTTTGGGAGATTTAGCGCCCTGCACGGTCGATTCAGGGGCTTCCACAGAGAGGTGACATTCTACCATGGAAATAGGAAAAGAGTGGCTTCCTTTGACAGCGGAGACATTGGCAATGATGGGGAAGAGACCACAATCAAAGTTGTCGAATATCACACGGGACGAACTGTTGTCAGTATCAGCCCCTTCCCTCCCTCGAACAACCTTCCGGACGAGTGGAGTCACCTTTTTCAGTTGGAAGAGCCATAGAAGCTTTCACACACCGTGACCAACCAGAACCAACCCACCCCATGACCAGCCATCTGATCGCAAACGGCGTGCGGCTCTTCACCGGGGCGCAGGCGCGCTGGCAGGGATGCGAGGCCACCGCGACGTGCCCGCGCATTTATTTCGCCAACCACGCGAGCAATCTCGACTTTGTCACGATCTGGAGCGCGCTGCCCGCGCCGCTCCGCCGTCGCACCCGGCCTGCCGCCGCACGGGATTACTGGAGTTGCGGCCTGGTGCGCCCCTACCTCGCCCACCGCTGTTTCCGCGCCGTGCTCATCGAGCGGCACAAGGTCACCCGCGAGAACAACCCGATCCATCAATTGCAGGCGGTGGTGGCCGCGGGCGAGTCGATCATCATCTTCCCCGAAGGCACGCGGCAGACTGCGCCGGGCGCGCCGCTGGGCGAATTCAAGAGCGGCCTCTACCATCTCGCCGCGCGCTGTCCGGAGGCGGAACTGGTGCCGGTGTATCTCGAAAACCTCAACCGCGTGCTGCCCAAGGGCGAATGGCTGCCGGTGCCGCTGCTGTGCTCGGTCACCTTCGGCGCGCCCTTGCCGCGGCTCGACAGCGAGAGCAAAGCCGCCTTTCTCGAACGGGCGCGCGA
>CAZQUC010000520.1:0-3074 GCA_964596095.1 uncultured Enterobacteriaceae bacterium | reverse complement strand
CTCTTCATTCCACACCCCCAACTCTTGCGCCGGGGTTCTGGTGCTGAAAACTGAAAACTACCCTTTCAAGGCTTTCTCATACCGTTCCGCCGCGGCGTCCCAATTCAGCACGTGCAGCGCGGCTTTGAGGTAGTCGGCACGTTTGTTCTGATACTTCAAATAGTAGGCGTGCTCCCATACATCGACGCCGAGCAGGGGGACGTGTCCGGCAGCGAGCGGGGTGTCCTGGTTGGGCGTGGTGGTGACGGCGAGGACTTTGTTCTTGGGATTATGCACGAGCCAGACCCAGCCGGAGCCGAATTGTTTCAGGCCTTTGTCCTGGAGTTCGGTGAAGAGCGCGTCGGTCGTTTTGAAGGCTTCTTCGATGGCTTTGAGCAGCGCGCCTTTGGGCTCCCCGCCCTTGGCGGCGAGGCCGGTCCAAAAGAGCGAGTGGTTGTAATGGCCGCCACCGTGGTTGCGAACGGCGGTGCGGATGTCCTCGGGCACGGCGTCGAGATTGGAGAGCCAGCCGTGGAGTTCCTCGGGCGTGCCCTTGGGTTTTTCGGGCAATTTGGCGAGGGCGGTGTTGAGGCCGGTGACGTAGGCCTGGTGGTGCCGGTCGTGGTGGATGGTCATCGTCTGCGCGTCGATGTGCGGCTCGAGGGCGTCGGCGGCATACGGCAGCGGCGGCAGGGTGAAAATGGCCGGCGGCGCGGACGGGGCCGCCTGGGCGGCGGCGGGCGTGGTAAGAGTGGGCAACGAGGCGGCGGAGGCGGCAAGGAGGCTCGAGTGGAGCAGGTGACGGCGGGTCATCATGGTGGAATGCGGGTTGCGTGTGGAGGAGGGTGTGACGGCGCGGTCCGTCCGGGCGTGACCACCGCGCGCGGGCAGCTTAGCAAGCGGCGGGCCGGCCGGCAATGGTTCAAGAATGTTCTTTTTCCTGACAAACCGGTCAACCCTCTGCATGATGCGGCGATGGACGCTGCCGAGATCCGGGAAAAATTGTGGTCGCTCCTGCGCTCCCCCAAAACCCCGCCGCTGACCAAGTCGGGTCTCGCCCGCGCGCTGGAGGTGCCGCCCGACGACCGCGCGGCGTTTCGCGGGTTGTTGGAGGAATTGGAGAGCGAAGGCGCGATCACCCGTGGCAAAAAAGGGCTGTATGCGCTGCGCGAACGAGCCGCCGGCGGGCTGACCGGCACGCTGAAATTCCTCAACACCGGCGGCGCGCATTTTCTCCCCGACCGCGACGACGAGACCAACCGCCCCGCGCTGTTGGCGCTCGGGCTCGATCCGGCCGACCTCATCAAAATCTACGTGCCCGCCCACAACACCGCGACTGCCTTGCCGGGCGATCACGTTCTGATCAAGGCCACGCCCGCGCCGACGGGCCGCGACTCGGCGGAGGGCCGCGTCCTGAAAGTCCTGCGCCGCTCCGACCGCCCGTTTGTCGGCACGTTGAGCCGGCGCGGCCGGGCGTGGACGATCCGTCCGGACGACCCCGCGATGCCGGAGGATTTCGAGATGCAAGCCGGCGATTCCACCCTCGGCACGCCCGGCCACAAGGTGCTCGCGCGCGTCGAAACGTGGGACCACGCCGCGCGCCGCCCGCGCGCCCGGTTGCTCAAGGATCTCGGCCCGCCGGACACGCCCGGCCTCGCGGTGCTCACCATTATTCACAAATACGGCCTGCCGACGGACTTCCCCGCGGCCGTGCGGCGCGAGGCGGAATCGTTCGCCGCGGCGCTGCCGCCGGAGGAACTCGCCTTGCGCGAGGATTGGCGCGCGCGCGAGGTCATCACCATCGATCCCAACGATGCTCGCGATTTCGACGATGCCATCAGCGTCGAGCCGCTGCCCGGCGGCGGTTGGGAATTGGCCGTCCACATCGCCGACGTGAGTTATTACGTGCGGCCCGGCAGCGCGCTCGACCGCGAGGCCGAGCAGCGCGGCAACAGCGTGTATCTCGCCGATCGCGTCATCCCCATGCTCCCGGAAGCGCTCAGCAACGGCCTGTGCAGCCTCCAGCCGGGCGTGGACCGGCTCACGCGCGTGGCCGTGCTGCGCTTCGACGCCAAGGGCCGCCGCACCCACATGCGGTTCACGCGCGCCGTCATCCGCAGCCAGCGGCGGTTCACCTACGAGGAAGCCTACGCCGAGATGAAAGCCGCCGACGCCCGCCTCCGCTCGCCCGCCCTCGACCGCGCGTGGCCGCTCGCCTCGCTGCTGCGCAAGCGCCGCTTCGCCGCCGGCTCGCTGGATCTCGACTTCGCCGAAGTGCGCGCCATCCTCGACGCGCAAGGCCGCCCCGTCGGCCTGCAAACCGTCGAGCACGACGAAAGCCACCAGCTCATCGAGGAATTCATGCTCGCTGCCAACGAGGCGGTCGCGCATTATTTGAAGCAGGCCGCCGTGCCCGCGGTGTATCGCGTGCATGAGGATCCCGACCCCGAGAAGCTCGCGAATTTTTCCTTCGAACTCGCCGCCGCGGGCGTGCCGGCGGGCGATCTCACCAAGCGCGCCGAATTGCAGCGCGTGCTCGACTCCCTCAAGGGCCGCGCCGACGCCCACGCGCTGAAACTCGCGTTGTTGAAGAGCCTCAAGCGCGCGGTCTATGCCGCCGAGCCGCGCGGGCATTTCGGTCTCGCCAAGGCCGACTACACGCATTTCACCAGTCCCATCCGCCGGTATGCCGACCTGCTCGTCCATCGCGCGCTCGGCTCATTGCTCGCGAAACACGGAGGCAAGGCGGAGAGCCGCGAACGCACCCCCAGCGCCCACCGCGCGACCGAACTCGCCGAGCACCTCAGCACCACCGAACGCACGGCGGCGGAGGCCGAGCAGGAATCCCAGCGCCTCATGCAGGCAGCGTATTTCGCGAGCCTGCTCCGCCTGCGGAATCCGCCGTCGTTCCGCGCCGTCATCACCGAAGTGCTCCGGCGCGGCGTCTTCGTGGAATTGCGCGAGCATCCCATCCGCGGGCTGGTCAAAGCGGATGATTTCCCCGAAGGCGATTTTTTCTACGATCCCGCCGCCGGACGTTTTTTCAGCCGCTACCCGCGCTACAGTTTCCGTCCCGGCACCGAGGTGACCGTGAC
>CAZQUC010000519.1:0-3087 GCA_964596095.1 uncultured Enterobacteriaceae bacterium | reverse complement strand
GCCGGCGACCTGCTCACCGGCGGCGCCGGGCTGGCGCTCGGCTATTGGAAGCGCCCCGAATTGACCGCTCAAACCTTCGCCGAGTGGCCGGGCTTCGGGCGCGTCTATCGCACCGGCGACCGCGCGCGCTGGCGGGCGGATGGCGTGGTGGAATTCCTCGGCCGCGCCGACACGCAGATTAAGGTGCGCGGCTTCCGCATCGAGCCGGGCGAAGTCGAAGCCGCGTTGTTGACCTATCCCGGCCTCAAGCAAGCGGCCGTCTTCGCGCTCGGCGACTCGGCGGGCGACCGGCGTCTCGCCGCAGCCGTGGTGCCGACCGGCCTGACCGCGCTGCCCCCGGCGCTGCTGCTCGATCACCTGCGGAAATCGCTGCCCGAATACATGGTGCCGTCCGTCTTCGTCCAGGTGCCCCGCGCCCTGCCGCTGACCGCCAATGGCAAAGTGGATGCCCGCGCCTTGCGCGAGCGCGCCCTCACCCGCGGCCATGGCGTGGACATGCTCCCGCTCGCCGCCACGCCGCCGGAGACCACGGAAATTTCGCCCGCCGAAGCCGCCGCGGCGGCCAAAGCGGCGGCCACCGCTTCCGCCACGGAAAAACGCCCGCCCCGCACCGACACCGAACGCCGCGTCTATCGCCTCATGCAGGAAGTGCTGGGTCGCAACAGCTTCGGCATCGACGACGACTTCTTCGCGCTCGGCGGCGATTCGTTGCGTGGCTTGAAATTGTTCACCCGCCTCGAACGCGAGTTCGCGCAAAGCCTGCCGCTCGGCGTCCTCTTCGAAGCGCCCACCGTCGCCGGCCTCGCTGACCGCCTGGGCGCGGGACGCGATCATTTGCCGCCGCATGTCATCCCCTTCCAGCCGCGCGGCGACCTGCCCCCGCTCTTCCTCGTGCATGGCGGCGATGGCGGCGTGCTGATCTACCGCAAGCTGCTCGGCGAAATCGATGCGGACCAACCCGTCTATGGCATCGAAGCCCCGATGCTGACTGACTCGACCATCCTGACCCCCAAGCCCTCCGTGGAGGAAATCGCGACCGAGTATGTTACCTGGATCCGGAAAATTCAGCCGGAAGGACCGTATCGCCTCGGGGGGTATTCCTTCGGCGGCGTGGTGGCGTTCGAGATGGCGCGGCAGTTGCGCGCCGCCAGCCAGACCATCGAGCACGTCTTGCTGTTCGACACCGACAACCCGTCCGTGCCGCCGCGTTATTACACGCCCGTCGAACGCGTCAAAGCACGCTGGCGGATCGACGCGCAGGCGGGGATGAACCAAGCCGAACGATGGAAGAACCTCGCCACGAGGGCCAAGGAAGGGAAGCGTTTCGCCGCCAAAATGCAGCAGGAGGTCGAGGCTGTGCTCGCCGACCGCGCGGCCAGCCGCCGTTCCTCCGAGGAATTGCGCCCGGTGGAAATCCGCGAAGCGCACATGGCGCTCATGGAAGCCTACCGCCCCGCGCCGTGGAGCGGCCCCTTCACGCTGTTCCGCTGCATGGGCCTCAACGACAAATTCGAGCACCTGCCCGCGCTGGGCTGGGATGACGTGGTGGACAACCTCCGCCTCGTGGAAGTGCCCGGCGTCCATCTCGAATTGTTCGAGGTGCCCTCCTATGCCAGCGTGCTCGCGCGCAAAGTCGGCGAAGTCTTGCGCGACGCCACGCCGGGCGATGCCGCTACGCCCGCGGCTGCCGCGTCGCCGGAGTTGGTTTCCGCCGCGCAGCCATGACCCGTGATGCGACTCCCGCTTTCCGGATCGAGAATGTGCGGCATCTGCGCTGGGGCCGCGAGATTCAGGAAGCCTGGCTTTCCAAAGAAGACGAGACCCGCGCCGCCCGCTTCATCTTCGATCACGACCGCGAAACCTGGCGGCGCGGACGAGCCTGGATCAGAAAAGAACTCGGCACGCTCCTGCGCCAAGACCCGCGCAAACTCCGCCTCGTCCTCGGCGAGCACGGACGCCCGTTTGTCGAAAACGCCCCGGCCGGTTTCGACGCCAATTGGTCGCACTCCGGCCCTTGGATCGCCCTGGCCACGACCCTCGGCACGCCCGCCACGCGCCTCGGTCTCGACCTGGAGGAGCATCGCGCCGACGTGCCGGTGCTGGAACTCGCGGAAAATTATTTCACCCCCGCCGAAGTCGCCGCGCTCCGCTGGCTCCCCGAGACCGGCACACCGGCAACCCTCACCCGCCGCCGCTTGTTCTTCCAACTCTGGACCGCCAAAGAAGCGCTCATGAAAGCCACCGGCCTGGGCGTGGCGTTGGACCCATCCACCATCGACGTCCAGCTCACCACAGACACCCACGTTCCCCACGGCTACCACAGCCACCCCGAATGGCGGCTGACCGTTCATGAAACCCTCGCGGCAGAGACACCATGGACCGTGGCCCTCGCCTGGCGGTGAACCATCGGCTCGTAACGCGACACCAAAAATCGCATGACGTTTCCACGCCGCCATGCACAATGCCCGTCCCGGTCCCACCACGGACCGTCATCACCCACACGGATAGCTCAGCGGTAGAGCATCTCGCTTACACCGAGGCGTTCGGGGGCTCGAATCCCTCTTCGTGTGTTTAATATTTCAATACAATAATCTTATTATCAATCTCGTGACATGGAGCCTATAATATTCTTGATTGGGGGCACGCGCAGATTAAAAACAAGAATCTATATACAGGCTTCATGGGAAGCATCTAATTTACACTTAATCTACCCTTCCGAATTTCATATGTCGGAATGCTGTTATCGACTTCTTTTAAGAATTCCAACACCCATGGATGGCAAGTGAAAAATACAATTTGTTGGCTGCGTGAAAACGTTACTATTGCTTCTGCCGCAGCGCGAGCGCGAGATGGGTCAAAATTGACAAGTATGTCATCAAAGATCAACGGCAAGGGTTCAGACCGCTTGGTGAACTCTTCAATGAAGCCTATACGTAGGGAAAGATATAATTGTTCAGCCGTGCCACGACTGAGTTGCTCCACTCTCTTGCGCGCCTCGTTTCCAGCGACAATGCTCAAGGTGGAGCTTTCTGTAATTGGTTGAATGTCTCTGTAACGATTATTATACCATAACTAGTTGAAAATGGG
>CAZQUC010000518.1:0-3096 GCA_964596095.1 uncultured Enterobacteriaceae bacterium | reverse complement strand
GGGATCGCGAGGCCTCCGACATCGTCGTCCACGATGGCATCGCGGCGTTCAGCGTTCCGGATTACGACACGCCTTTTGCCAATGCCGGGGCGGTCTTTCTGCTCGATATTGAGGAAAAGAAAATCCTCCGCATGATCCAGCCGCCCGAGGCGCGCTCCGGCGACCGCTTCGGCTCTTCGCTCGCTTTCTCCGGAGGCCGCCTGGCGGTCTGTTCCGAACGGGCGACCTACGTCTATGATGCGCTGACCGGTGAAAAGACCGCGGAGTTTCCAGCCGCCATGACCGTCCACTTGGCCGGCAATCTGCTTGTCCGGGCTTACAATGATTACCAACGCATCGATGGAAATTGGACCTACATCGGCATGGTGGCGGTGCATGATCTGGTGACGGGACGGCTCCTGCACACCACTCCCACCGGTTACTCTGACCGCTTTTCTTATTACACCACCCGCACGGCGGCGGGGACGGACCATGTGTTGCTGGGCTTGCAGGTTCACGATCTCCGCACGGGCGAATTCCTGCACACGCTCGCCTCGCCCGCACCCGCCGCGGACGACGGCTTCGGATACCGGATCGCCGCCGACGGGCCGTATGCCGCCGTGGCCGCTTATGGCCAAGGCACGGTCTATTTGTTCGATCTGAGGGATGGCCGCCACACCGGAACTTTCCGCGTGCATGACCGCCCCAACGGGTTCGTTAACTATGCTCTCTCGGGAGCCGGTCTCGTTCTCGACGCCGTCTCCGGTCTTCTCGCCTGGACAGCACGCGACGGCAGCATCAGTGAGCGCAATGGCATTCATCTTTTTGACATCCACTCGGGAAATGAAATCATGAAACTCAGTTCGCCGTTGGAGGAGGTGGTGTCCTATCCTTCGCCCGCGGGTTCCGGTCCGCCTATCACTTCCCTCCGTCCCGCTCATTCGGTGGGCGATGCCCTCGCGCTTTCCGATGGCAATCTGATCTTCCTCCAGGATCGGGGCCAGTCCATCGCCGCCTTCGATCCGACAGCATTCCGCGCCCGGCCCTTGGTTCACGAGGTCCGACCGCTGACCACCTCGGCGTTCTTTGAAGTCTCGGTGAAAACACGGCGGGACACCTCCTACCAGCTTCTCTCCGGCGTTCATCTCACCGAACTAACGCCCTTCGGCGACCGCTTTCCGGGAAACGGCGAAAACGTCATCCGCCGGATTCCTGTCGAACCAGGCGCGGCCGCGGGGTTCGCCGCCTTCCATCTCCAATGGACGGAGTGATCCACCGAAGCTGAATCATGGGTCATATCGCCCCCATCCAACACGCGAAGCCACCTGGCCCGACTGATCGCCCGCGCCCCGCCCGGACTGCTTTCAGTGTTGAGCCTAAATTTCTCCCGGCGCGGTTGACACGGCAACCCGCGCCGTCATACTCCGCCCCATGGCTGATGTCCTTCGCAAAATAATCGGTTCCAAGCCGCCGCCCGCCACCCCCGCACCCACGCCACCGCCGGCGTCGGTGCCCGTCGCGCCGCGTCAATTTTCTTCGCCCCTCCCCGCCGCCGAGCCTTACCGGCCCGCGCCCGTTCCTTCGTCCCCGCCCGCTCCTACATCAACTACCACACCCTTATCAGCCACCGCCCGGATCATGAGTTCCAGCAAAAACATTCTCAGCAGCGACGTCGAAATCAAAGGCTCGCTCAAATTCTCCAACGACCTCATCATTGATGGCAAGATCGAAGGCGAAGTCACCTCCGACGGCTCCCTGACCATCGGGGAAAACGCCTTCGTCAGCGGAGAAGTGAAAACCAAATCGGTCGTGGTCTTCGGCAAGGTGCAGGGCAATATCACCGTCACCGAACGCTGTGAACTCAAGGCCAACGCCATCCTCGAAGGCGACATCTCGGCCGGCACCCTTTCCATCGAAGAAGGCGCGACCTTCATGGGTAAATCGTCCGTCGGCGCGAAAGCCAAGGCGCTCGCCGCCAAAGCTCCCACCGCCGTCGCCCCGGCCTCGCCCAAACCCTGAGCCGTCCGGCGCCGCTTCCGGCCCATCGTCGCGAACCCGGAACCCGTGTGGTTCGCAGGCCCTCCCGCAAGGCCGCCCCATTCCCAGCCCGCGTTGGAATCATCCCGACGCGGGCTTCTCCCGTTTTACCAGACGATCAGTCATCTCTCACCAGCTTCGCCCCCATTACCCCATTCTCTATTACCATCTCATTCTCTGCTCAAAAAATGTCCGATCACATCAAGCTCCACATCCCCGGCCCCGTTGAAATCAGCCCCGACACCTACGCCGCCATGGCGGCGCCGATGATCGGGCACCGCTCCAAGGATTTCCAGGCACTGTATGCCGACATCCAACCCAAGTTGCGCGAAGCCTTCGGCACCACGCAGCCGGTGTATCTCTGCACGTCCTCGGCCTTCGGCATCATGGAAGGCAGCCTGCGCAATCTCGTGGCGAAAAAAGTGCTCAGTTGCGGCAACGGCGCGTTTTCCGACAAATGGCACGATGTCGCCAAGCGCTGCGGCAAGACCGCGGAACTGCTGTCGGTGGAGTGGGGGCAGATCATCACGCCAGAACTGGTCGAAGCCAAACTCAGCGCCGGCGGGTTCGACGCGCTGACCCTCGTCCACAACGAGACCTCGACCGGCGTGCTCAACCCGGTGGGTGAGATCACGAAACTCGTGAAGGCCAAGTTCCCAGAGGTGCTGGTCATCGTCGATACCGTGTCCTCCTTCTCCACCGTGCCCACGCCGATGGACGAATGGGACGCCGATGTGGTGTTGTTAGGCACGCAAAAAGCGCTCGCGCTGCCGCCGGGCCTCTCACTCTTCGCCGCCTCGCCCGCCGCGATGGAGCGCGCCGCCGCCCTCAAAGATCGCGGCTACTATTTCGACTTCCTCGAATTCCAGAAAAACGGCGCGAATAACATGACCCCCTCCACGCCCGCCATCTCGCTCATCTACGGGTTGCGCCACCAGGTGCAGCGCATCTTCGCGGAGGGACTCGACGCGCGCTACGCCCGCCACGCCGCGCTCAACGATCTCGTTGCCGAGTGGGTAACCCGCCACGGCTTCGAGTTTTTCGCGCCGGAAGGCTACCGCTCCAAATCACTCACCTGCG
>CAZQUC010000517.1:0-3107 GCA_964596095.1 uncultured Enterobacteriaceae bacterium | reverse complement strand
GGGCGCAGCCGGTTTACCGCCTGATCATGACCGAAGCGGAGCGGCTGACCTTGCGACAAATCCAAACCGCCAACTTCGACCGCGCGTTCTCCGACGCGACCATGAACGCGACCTTTGTCTCGCAGGACGGGCAGGGACTGGCGGTGCGTTACCGCTGCGGGGTGCGCAACCGCGGCTACTCCAGTCGCCTGGGGCCGCCGAACAATTACCATGTGTCCTTTCCCGGCGATGCCGTGTGGCGCGACCTGCGCAGCTTCCAGATCAACTGCCGCCGTCCCCACAGCCAGGTGCTGGCGGCGGCCATCTTCGGCCTGGCCGGCGTGCCGGTGCAGGAGGCCGCGCCCATCCAGGTGCGCGTCAACGGCGTCAACTATGCGAACTCTTTTCCCGGAAATACCTTCAACGCCGGCCTGACTTACGGAAGCTACGCGCGGGTGGAGAGCATGGGCGGCGACTGGGCGGAGCGGCATTTTCCCCAAGACAGCGGCGGCAACATTTACCGCGTGGACGATCACACGCCGGGGACTTCCCAGCCGTCCAACAAGTTCCGCTATCCGGGCAGCGCCGAACCGGCGCTTTACGAGAACATCTACTTCAAGGAAACCAACCGCGACCTCGACGATTACAGCGACCTCGCGGCCCTGTTCCAGGCCTTGAACGAGACGCCGGCCGAGGGGTTTGCGGAAGCCATCGCGTCGCGGATCGATCTCGACCGCTGGCTGACTTATCTCGCGGTGGATGTCCTGATCTCCAATGCCGAGGGCGGCCTCATCACCGGCCGCGCGGATGACTTTTCCCTTTATCGCGGCATCCACGATCCCCGGTTCGTGCTCATTCCGCACGATCTCGACTCGACCATGACGTTCGGAGGCGGCGGATTGAGCGTGGATATTTTCAGCGCCGCCACCACCAACGGCGGCATGACCGGGCTGCAACGATTCTTCGCCGATCCCGACATCCTCCGGGCTTACTACGCCAAGCTGCTGGAGTTGATGGAGACGGTCTTCACCAACGAGCGGCTCGATCCGTTGATCGACCAATGGCTGGGCGGCTGGGTGCCCAACGATCTCCGGCAAGCCACCAAGCTTTTTATCGAGACCCGCCGCCAGCGGGTTCTGCAACAGATTCCGCGGGCCTACAGCCTGCTATCGAGCGTGGATGCGACGCTGGCCAATGGCTACCGGACCACCACCGACGGGGACGTTCTGTTCACCGGCGCCTTCGATGTCGCGCGCGTGCGGTCGATCCTGCTCAATGGCCGGCCGGTGGAGTTCGCCTACCGCCGCCTGCCCGGCAGCAACCTGCAGGCCGGAAGATGGCGGTTCTTCAGTTCCTCCGTGCCGGGGTTTCTGGCGCCGGGCCTCACGCGCGTGACCGCGGTGTTTTACGACGGTCCCCACGGCACGGGGAAGGTCTTGCACCAGGAGTCGATGGACGTGCGGAAGACCTCCGGCGACGGGTTGACCGAGGTGGGACTGGACGGGCGGCCGGCGAGCGGCCGGCTTTTCGTCACGTGCGCCGCCTCCTATGTGCCGGGCGTGCCGTTGGTGGTGGAAGTGGCCTTGCGCGATGCCGGGGGGAGGCCCGAAGTGACGGCCTGGAACCGCACCGTGACGCTCGCCGCCACGGGCGAGGTCGAGCTCGTGTCGCCGGAAACCGGGGGCCCCGCGACCGTGCCGCTCATCAACGGCCGGGGCAGCGCCCGGGTGCTGGCCCGGAGTTCCGTGCCCGGGAGTCCGCCCGGCAGCGATCCGGGAAATTTCACGCTCCTCGCCCGCCTGGATGGTCTGGAGACCGGACGCCCGCTGCAAAGCCGGAACTTCGAACTCGAACGCTGGTCCACGAGCGGCTTGTTGCCCGGCAACACCACGTGGAGCGGGCTGGTGGAAGTCACTGGTAATGTCACCGTGCCCGCGGGCTATACGCTGACCATTCTGCCGGGCACGCATGTCCTCCTGCGCGGCACGGCGGCGGCCGGTAACACCAGCGGCACGGACCTCATTGTCCAAGGCCGGTTGCGGGTCGAGGGCACGGTCGAAGAGCCGGTGGTCTTCACGGCGGTGAACGAGGGCACGTATTGGGGGGAAATTTATTTCGACGGCGCGGCGCCTTCCACGCTGCGCCATGCGCACATCAGCCGAGGCGCGCATTCGCCGGGACGCGGCCACACCAATACCGGTCCGGTGCTGCGGGTCCGCCAGTCCGAGATCTTCCTCGAGCACTGCCTGGTCACCGACTCGCCGGGCAAGCTCATGTATTCCTCCGGCGCCTGCGATATTGTCATTCTCAATTCCCATTTCGCGCGCGCGGTCACCGGTCCCGAGTTGACCAATGGCGCGTCGCTGCTGCTGGAAGATTCACAGATCGTGCAATGCCTGCCGATGTATCGCGAAAGCAACCGGCCCATCCCGGATGACGAGGATTGTCTTTACCTTCATAACAATGCAGGACGGTCCGTGGTGATCCGTCGGACGATGCTCGGGCTGTGCGGAGACGATGTGATCGACTGTCTGGGTGGGCCGATCACGGTGGAGGACTGCGTCATCCGCGATGGCTGGGACAAGGGCATCAGCCTGCTCAACAACGACCTGACCATTGCGCGCTCGCTGATCGTCGGGTGCGACAAAGCCATCGTCCCCAAGAGCAACTCCGCCGCCACGCGGACGATCGACGTCCGCCACTGCACCATCGTGTGTGAGGATCACGACACCACGCAAGGCCCCTGGGGATACGCCATCGCTCCCGACGATCCCGATCCCGACACGGTTTCGACGGCCCTTTATACACAAAACAAAGCCGGCCAGAGCCATGCTTCGGCGCGGCTCTTGATCACGGCCGTCAATAGCATTCTCCTCGCGAAGGAGCCGGTCAAAGTGGATGCGCCCTATGCCGCGGCTGACACGGCGGTGAGCTATTCGGTGACCCGCGCGGACCTCACGCCCGGCGCGCCGCCTTGGCCCGGCGCGGGCAACTCGAATGCCGACCCGCTCTTCCGCGGCGCGGCCGGCGGCGCGCCGGATTTCCGGCTCAGCGCGGCCTCGCCCACCATCGACGCCGGCGATCCGACCTCGCCTGCCGATCCCGATGGCAGCCGCGCCGATCTCGGC
>CAZQUC010000516.1:0-3125 GCA_964596095.1 uncultured Enterobacteriaceae bacterium | reverse complement strand
CGGCGATTCTGACGAGTTCGCGGGCGATTTCCAGCTTGGACAGCCGGGGCAGGTCGCGGCGCCGGCCGTCGGCGAAGAAGAGGGAGACTTCGTTATCGTTGGCGTCGAACCCGATGCCGTCCCGGCTCACGTCGTTGGCGACGAGGAGATCGCAGCCTTTGCGCCGGAGTTTGTCGCGGGCGTTTTTTTCCAGATGCTCGGTTTCCGCCGCGAAGCCGACGAGCACGCCGCGATACCCGAGATGGCCGCGCATGGAGCCGAGGATGTCGCGCGTGCGCTCGAAGACGAGCAGGAGCTGGTCTTCCTCTTTCTTGATCTTCTGCGGCGCGACGCGCACCGGCCGGTAATCCGCCACCGCCGCGGTGAGGAAAGCGACGCTCACGGAGGCGAGGCTTGTTTCGACGGTCTGGAACATATCTTCGGCGGAGACGACGTTGCAGCGCTCCACGCCCACCGGCGTGGGCAAGCTGACCGGTCCGGTCACCAGCGTGGCGCGCCAGCCGGCTTCGGCGGCGGCCTGGGCGAGGGCGAACCCCATCTTGCCGGACGAGCGGTTGGACAAAAACCGCACCGGATCGATGGCCTCGCGCGTGGGCCCGGCAGTGACGAGACAATGAACGGACATCCCGCTTACCAACACGCGCCGAAGACGGGATGCAACCCGTCTTCGGACGGCGACGGCCGGACGCGGGCGAACGTGCCGCTGTTCAGGAACTTTTTTTGACAGCGCGGGATTCGTGCTATTCGTGACGCACGCGCCGCCGGTCCGATGAGGCCGGCGGACTTGTTTTTCCGTTGAATGAGAATTGCCTTGGATGCGATGGGAGGTGACTTCGGCCCGGTGCCCAACCTGGCCGGAGCGCGGACGGCGCTGGCGCGGTATCCGCAGATCACGCGTCTCTTTCTTGTGGGACGCACAGCGGCCCTCGAAGCCGAATTGCACAAGCAAGGCTGGACCGAGCCGCGGCTGGAAATCATCCACGCCGAAGAAGTCGTGGAGATGACCGACAGCGCGGTGACGGCCATCCGCCGCAAAAAGAATTCCTCCATTTCCGTGGCCACCGACCTGGTGCGCGAGGGAAAGGCGGAAGCGGTCATCAGCGCCGGGCACACCGGCGCGGCGGTGGCGGCCAGCATGTTGAAACTGCGCACGCTGGAGGGGATCGACCGCGCGGGCATTCTGTCGCCCTTTCCCAACCGCGCCAACCCCACCGGCATCTGCTACCTCATCGACGCCGGGGCCAACGTGGACAGCCGGCCCGAGCACTTGGTGCAGCAGGCGATCATGGGCTGGACGTATGTGAAGCATGTCCACGGGGTGGAGAACCCGCGCGTCGGCCTCATGTCCAACGGCGAAGAGGAGAGCAAGGGTAACGAGGTGACCAAGGAAGTCTTCGCCCGGCTCCAGGCACTGCGGGCGCAGGGCTTCGACTTCATCGGCAATGTGGAAGGGCGCGATCTGCTGAGCGCGCCGATCGAGGTGGCGGTGTGCGACGGCTTTGTCGGCAATGTGTTGCTGAAAGGCTGCGAAGGCACCGCCAAAGCGCTGCTGCAGGCGATCAAGACCGAACTCACCGCCAATTGGCGGCGTCGGGTGCTGGCCGGCCTGCTGCGGCCGGCCTTCCGCGCCGTGACCTCAAAAATGTCCTATGAAACCTACGGCGGCAGCCCCCTGCTCGGCGTGCGCGGCGTGACCATCATCGCGCACGGGTCGAGCAATGCCACCGCCATCCACAATGCGATCCGCGTCGCCGTCGAGGATGTCGCCCACGAAGTCAACCCACACATCACCGAGGCCGTGACGCGCTTCCTCGGACCGCACATCCCCGTCCATGCCTGACCGAGAACATCCCGCCGCGCCCTGCCGGCTTTCCCTCATCGGCACCGGCAGCTACGTGCCCGAGCGCGTGCTGACCAATGCCGACCTTGAAAAAATGGTCGCCACTTCCGATGAGTGGATCACCACCCGCACCGGCATCAAAGAGCGCCGGATCGCCGCGGAAAACGAAGCCACCAGCGACCTCGCCACCGCCGCCGCGCGCCGCGCGTTGGAGCAGGCGGGCATCACCGCGGCGGAACTCGACCTCATCATCATCGCCACCGTCACGCCCGACATGTTTTTCCCCTCCACCGCGTGCGTTGTGCAGAGCAAGCTCGGCGCGATGGAAGCGGTGGCCTTCGACATCAACGCCGCCTGCTCCGGGTTTCTCTACGCCCTGCAAACCGCGCGCCATTACCTGAATGGCGGCGCGGCCCGGTATGCCCTCGTCATCGGCGCGGAGAAACTCTCCAGCCTCGTCAATTGGCAGGACCGCAACACCTGCGTGCTCTTCGGCGACGGCGCGGGCGCGGTCGTCCTCAAACGCGACGAAGCGCCGGACGCGCCTGGAAAAATCCTCTCCAGCCTCATGGCCGCCGACGGCACCTTGGCGCATCTCCTCAACGTCCCCGGCGGCGGCTCGGCGCGTCCGGTCACGCCCGACAACGCCGCCAGTGGCCTGAATACCATCCACATGGAAGGCCGCGAGACCTTCAAGCACGCCGTCACCCGCATGGTCGAGGCCAGCCAGGAAGTGCTCCGCCGCGCCGGGCTGACCGCCGATGATGTAAAACTCGTCATCCCACACCAGGCGAACTACCGCATCGTCCACGCCATCACCGAACGCCTCGGCGTCCCGCCCGAGCGCGCCTTCGTCAATCTCGACAAATACGGCAACACCAGCGCCGCCTCCATCCCCGTGGCCTTGGATGAAGCCCATCGCGCCGGCCGGCTCCAGCGTGGGGACATCCTCCTGCTGGTCGCCTTCGGTGGCGGCTTCACGTGGGCGGCCTCCGTGCTGCGATGGTGAGAGTGCGATCCGACCGCTCACCAAATCGGGGAACACTTAGCGACGCAAGTTCCTGATCACCCGTGCCTGCCGTCGGTGGTCCCCAATGTCCTTTTTTGGGGGGCCAATGTTGGAGGCCCTGCGTGCGGTTTACGGAGAACTCCTCCCCACCACATCGTTACGCCTCCACCACTTCGAGCAAGGCGGTGTCGGCACGGGGCGCGGTCGCATCATGATGCCGAGCGCGTTCGCGGCGCACACGGCGGCAGAGGTCGTCGAAACCGCGATGCCGCCACA
>CAZQUC010000515.1:0-3130 GCA_964596095.1 uncultured Enterobacteriaceae bacterium | reverse complement strand
TGGTGCAGCAGCGTCCAGCCTTGATTGGCATGGGACAGCGCATCCTCCGGCTCGCGCGCCAGCACCTCGCGGATCGTCTGCCCGGCCTCTTCGCGGCGACCGAGATGGGTGAGGGCCATCGCCCGCAGGTTGTTCGCGCCGGTGTGCTCGGGATCGAAGCGCAGCCCCTCTTCGGCGGCTTCCAGCGCGGCGACCCAACGTTCCCGCCGCAGGAGAATCTGCGCCCGCCACGCATGATAATCGGCATTCTCGGGATCGAGCCGGATCGCCTCGCCGATGGCTTCCTCGGCCTCCGCCAGCCGCTCCCGCTCCGACAGCACCCAGGCCCGCGCGTAGTAGGCAAAGGCGTCGTCCGGGGCCAGCACGATGCCTTCGCCCGCCTCGCGCTCGGCTTCCTCCCACTGCTTCAACTCCGCCAGGCAAATCGCCAGCAGTGAATGCGCGTCGGCGAGTTGCGGCTCCTTCCCCAAGGCCTGCCGCAGCTCCCCCGCGGCCTGCTCATGCCGCTGCTGGGAGAAAAGGATGTGGGCTCGTTGGAGATGTGGATTCGACATGCCAGGGGCGAGTGTGCGTCATCCGTTCCGCCGGTCATCAGGAAAATCGGCGGCCGCGCGTCACAGCTTGAGGTGCTTCAAAATGTCGTCATACACGCCGCCCTGGTTGGAATAGAGAGCGTAGTTGCGGGCGGTGGAAAACCACTCGCGGGTGCTGGGTTTGACGTCCTTGGCAGCGACGAGCAGATCCTTGGTGCGCAGGGGGGAAGGGATGCCGGTTTTCATGGCCTCGCGCAGTTTGGCCTCCACGGCGAGATCGACGAGGCCCTTGAGGTCCGCGCCGGAGCATTGCTCGGCTTTTTTCGCCACGGTGTCGAAGTCGATGTCTTCCGACGGTTTGCCGCGGAGGTGCAGGCGGAGGATGGCGGCGCGGGCGGGCGCGTCGGGCGGCGGGACGAAGAGGATGCGATCAAAGCGGCCGGGGCGGCGGAAGGCGCTGTCGAGATGCCACGGCGCGTTGGTGGCGCCGAGGATGAGCAGACCGTCGTTGTCGGCGTTGACGCCATCCATTTCGGAGAGGAACTGGTTGATGAGGTGCCGTCCGCCGGAAGTGCGCATGTCGGTGCGGCTGGCGCCGAGCGCGTCCACCTCGTCGAAGAAAAGCACGCACGGCCGGTTCCGCCGCGCTTGCTCGAACAACTCGTGCAGATTGCGCTCGCTGTTGCCGATCCACATGTCGAGCACGTCGTTGATGCCCACGGAGAGGAACCCCGCCTTGATCTCACCCGCCGTCGCGCGCGCGAGGTGCGTCTTGCCGCAGCCGGGCGGGCCGTAGAGCAAAATGCCGCCGCCGATCTTCTTGCCGTAGGCCTTGAACAATTCCGCGTTGGCCAGCGGATGGATGATCTTCATGCGGATCTCCTCCTTCAGCGCCTCCATGCCGCCCACGTCCTCGAAGGAAATTTTCGGACGCTCGATTTCCGCCGGTTCGTCGTCGTCGCTCCCCGGCTCCCAGCCGGCGGCGAGACGGCCGTCCTGCACCTCGTCGTCCGGCCCGGCGTCGATGCCGAGCCGCGCGGCCAGCTCGGCATCCGCCGCGCCCGCGTCACGCTCCACGCCTTTTTTGTATTCGATCACCGCCTGCGCCACTTCGCCGATGCCGGCGAGCACTTTCGCGTGCAGCACGAAGGCGCGGCCTGGCGCGTCGCCCTGACGGCAGAGGTCTTCCAGAATGACCAGCGCATGGCTCTTTTTTCCCTGCTGGAAAAACGCGCGTGCCAGCCCGAATTTCAGCCCGGCGTGATCCGGCCGGTCCTGCAAGCCGATGCGGCATTCCGCCTCCGCTTCCCCGGCCAGCCCGTGGGAAAGCAGGGCTTCCGCCAAGGCCTGGCGCAGCGGGGCATTCTGAGGAGAGAGGCGCACGGCCTCGCGCAGCGGTTCAAGGGCATCCATGACGGGGGCGAGCGTAACGAAAATCGGAGGCGATGCAAAACGGGAGGAGAAAAGAGGAAAGATGCAGGATGAAAAGCAGAGGGAGTGGCGGGCCGGACGTTTCTCGTCATCTCGTGCTGGAAATCGGCGCGGAATCGCCCATCATCCGCGCCATGAAATCCATCGCTCTGGCCTTGCTGGCCTTTCCGCTGCTGCTCACCACCGTTCACGCCGAGGAGGCCGCCCCCGCGGCGGCCGCGTCCAACACGCTCACCGCCGGCGAAACCGCCGAGGGGTGGAAACTGCTCTTCAACGGCAAGGATCTGACCGGCTGGAGTAATTTCCGCAGCGACACCATCAAGCCGGGCTGGCAGGTCCAGGACAGCGCGCTGGTGTGCGTCGATCCCCACAATGCCGGTGACCTCGCCACCGCCGAGCAATACGAGTGGTTCGAGTTGGACCTTGAATTCAAAATGGGCGAAGGCGCCAACAGCGGCGTCATCTTCCATGCCTCCCCCACGGAGCGCGCGGCGTGGGCGACCGGCCCCGAATTGCAACTGGAAGACAACGCGAAAGCGGCCGATCCCGAGCGCTGCGGCTGGCTCTACGGCCTCTACAAGCCCGAGATCGATCCGAACACAGACCGCCCGCTCGACGCCACCAAGCCCGCCGGCGAATGGAACCACCTCCGCCTGCTGATCTCGCCCGAGAAATGCGTCCACGAGATCAACGGTGTGAAATACTTCGAATACGTGCTCGGCAGCGAGGATTTCAAAAAACGCGTCGAGGCCAGCAAGTTCGGGAAAATGCCGAATTTCGCCAAGATCCCCAAAGGCCACCTCGTGTTCCAAGGCGACCACGGCAAAGTGTCCTTCCGCAACGTCAAGCTGCGCGAGATCAAGAAATAAGGCGCGCCGTCCGTAATCGGCTCAGGCTCCCGACGAACACGCTTGGGTTGGGGTCATGGCGAAGAGCCATGCCAGCCCCAGCAGCCGGGGGGTTGAGCGCCGCGATACCCCCGGGCCTTTCCGCACTCACGCCTCGATCCCGGAGGGATCGCAGCGCGCTTGCCCCGCGGAAAGGAAGAACCACCCGGCCCGCCTCTCGGGCTGCGATCCCTTCAGGATCGAAGCCTTTTTCCATCGCTGATCCGGGGGTGTCGCTCCGCTCAACCCCCGGCTGCTGTGGATGCGATGGCGTTGCCA
>CAZQUC010000514.1:0-3140 GCA_964596095.1 uncultured Enterobacteriaceae bacterium | reverse complement strand
TTCGCGCTGCGGTCGGCTTTGGCGAGGTCAGCGAATTCGACCTCGCCCGCTCCCCCCCCGGCCCGGCCCGCCTCGAGCACGGCGGTATCGTCCACTTTGCTCAGCGGGGTGTAGCCGGGATGGTGCGATTCCTTGTAGGGATCATTCCACGCGGCGTTGTAGCAGCAGATCATGGCCCAGCGGGGATGTTCGGAGTGGTTCGGACCGGAGCCGTGCAGGGTGTTGGCGTGGAAGAACACCGCATCGCCGGGCTCCATCACGCAATAGACCTTTTCCAGACGCTTCTCCGCCTCGGCGACGATCTCGCGGTCGGCCCCGGCTTGGTCGCCGGAGAGGACGTGGTTGACCCGGCCCATCTTGTGCGAGCCTTTCAGCACCTCGAGGCAACCGTTCTCCCGCGTCGCCGCGTCCACGGCGATCATCACGCTGCAAAGATCGGGGAACAGGAGGCCGTTCTGATACCAGTAGCCGTAATCCTGATGCCAAGCCCAAGCCCCGCCGATGCGGGCGTCCTTCAAGATCATCTTGGAGTGGTAGTGATAAACCTCGCCGCCGATCAACTGCTCCACCGAATCGACGACGCGGCGGCAGCGGGCGACCATGCCGTAGATGCCGTCGCCAGGATGGTTCCAGAGGGAAAGCCTCACCTTGTTGCCCTCTCCGTCGTCACGCGCCACGGCGGCTTGGTCGAGGGCGTGGTCGGCTCGCGCCGCGTCGCCGAGCAGGCGGATTTCCTCGGGTGAGAACAGGCCGCGCCGGATAAAAAAGCCGTCGGCGTGGTAGCTCGCGATTTCGTCGGGGGTGAAGATTCCGCTCATGGGAGGATCATGGCGAAAAGCCAGGAGAATGTAAAGCTCTTTGGAGCGCGGAAATTCCAACTGAAAATCAACAGTTTGTGTCGAAATCCCCACAAGATTTGCAGGAAGCCGATTGGAAGGCGCCGGCAAGGCTTGGGCCTGGAATTTCTGACGGGAATCGGGCGAAAGAGTGCTTTCCTGAGCCCGACGAACCGTGTCGCGTCACTCTTGAGCGTGCTGCTTATGCCACGCGTGATAGACCTTGGGGGAAATCTCGCTGGGTTTGATCTCGCTGCGGCCGCCCCAGAAAACATTGGTGTAGAATACGTCGATGCCTTGCTCGGCGAGGTGCCGGTCGATGGCGGCTTTGTGAGCGAGGACGCGGTCTTTTTCCTGGCCGTGGATGACCCCCATGATGTTGACGTTGGCGAAGCGCGGCCCGCCTTCGCGCCAATAGCAATGCGTCATGCAGGAATGACGGCCCACTTCGCCACCGGCCCGCACCTCTTGTCCCGGCGGCACGGCCCAATGGAAGAGGCCGTTGAAACGCGTGACCCGTTGGCCGGTGGCGGAGGGCTTGACGTGTTCGAGGAAGGTGGAAAAGCGTCCCAGCAGCTTTTTCGCCTCCAGCCCCTTGGCGAGGCGGACGAATTCCTCGCGGCTCACACCGGCCTGGGCCGCGCGCGTGGCCCAGGGGTCGGGCGTGATTTCCTCCAGAGTCAACTCTTCCTTGAGCGCGAGCACGACCTCCCACTCGGCGGGCGTCAGCTCGACATGATCGGTGGAAATCATGTGCGCAGGCGCCTCCGCGCGGTCGCCGGGCTCCAGCGAGCGACGGCGCACATGCCCGACGCCGAGCGTAAAGATGCCCTTGGCCGGGAGCAGAAGGTAGTCCTCCGCGCCGGTAAGCCGCTTCAGGGTTTCGGCGTGATGTTCCAGCGATTCGCCGAGGGGCACCTTGAGCGTGGTCCACAATTTGTAATCCGAGCCGCTCACCTCGCGGTCGGTCGAGCGCGTGACAACGTGACCGCTGAACGGGTCTTCGCGAAAGAGAAAGTCGAACGCGGCTTCCAGCCTGGAGGGAGCGACCTTCCATGCCACGAGCGCGCCGTGGGCGAGCTTGGTGGAGTTCAATGTCTGGCGCACGCGGCGAATGACGCCGGCGGCGAGCATGGCGCGGAGGCGTTCCAGCACGGTGTCCAACTCCAGCCCCGACTGCGCGGCCATCTCGTGAAACGGCCATTCGTGGAAGCCCTGCAGCCGGTCCTCGGACACGGCGAGCAGGCGGGCGTTGAGGGGGTCGGTGTGTTCGGTGGGTATCGTCGCGGTCATGGTGGAGAAAAAACGGGGTCATCAATGGACACCCGATGCGCCCGTCACACAAGCCGGCTGGTGAAAAGGGAGCCGATGGGGAGCGGGCGTGCCGCCAGCCCGGCACGAAACGTGACGCGGCGCTTTCAACTCGCGCGACAATCCGGTGGGCATCCGGCCCGTGCCGTGGAAGCCGGTTCATCAGGCAGATGGGACGCCCGCGCCCCCTTCCTGCACCATGCCGCGATAGCGCCAAGCGCGGTAGCCTTGGCGGCGCAGTTCGGTGACGGGCACCTCATGGCGGACCACTTTCCACGCCGGCGGGCGGCCGGTCTCATAGACGAGGGCGCGCTGGCGGGCGGGATCGGCCCAACCGGCGAAGAGCAGGGCATGGGCGTTGTGGGTGTTGAAGATGTCGCCGGGGCGCAGCGCGGTCCAGTCCGCCACCGGCGAGCACAGCGAGGGCAGGGTGCGGGTGGAATGGGCGCGCGGCAATTTCCAGCAGCGCGAGATGAAGCCGGAGCAATCCACGCCCGCGGCGTCGGCGCTGACCCCGGCCTCGAGCAGACGGCGTTTTTCGGCGGTATAGACATCGCCCGCCGCATATCCGGCGCGCACTTTCGCATCGAAGGAAGCCGGCGTGTCGAATCCTCCCCATTGGTAGGGCACGCCGATATTGGTCGCTCCGACGCGCCACCAGCCGGGCAGGCCCCGCGCCGGGCGGTAGCCGGCATCCGGGGTATCCACACGAATGCCGGCGCGGTCCACGTCATGCCGCACGTGCCGCGCGTCGGCCGGCCAGCGGTGGATGCGGTAGCTTTCGGCGATGGTCAGGCATTCGCCGGAAGTGACGGTCGAGGGCGCGGTGGCGCAGGACACGACGCCGAGCGCCACCACAAGCCAGACGCCGAGGCGGCCGGCCACGCGGCTCCTTACAAAGGGGACAACAGGACCACGAATTTCACGAATTGACACGAATGGGGTGGAAGCGGCATCGCTTCCGCCTCGGGCTGCGGGGAGGACTTTTTCCAG
>CAZQUC010000513.1:0-3142 GCA_964596095.1 uncultured Enterobacteriaceae bacterium | reverse complement strand
GCGGCGCGGGCGCGGGCCAGGACTTGGGCGGCGCGGGTGACGGGGCGGTCGGGGGTGGATTCCGGGAGTAATTCATCGAGCCGGTCGAGGAGCAGCAGATAGGCGAGGTGGAAGATTTTTGCCCGGGTGTTGGTGAAATCGAAGTGCGTCGCGTCGAGCGCGGCATTGGCGCCGCGGCGGTGGAAGAACGTGCGGCGGCCGGTGCGTTGCACGGTCATGGCGTCGGTGTAGGAGGTCGGCGCGTCGGCGGTGCGGTGGAGTTGCGTGGTGTCGATGCCGTGGGCGGCGCAATCGACGGCGATCCAGTCGCCGGGCGCGTCGCGGCCGATGAGGCCGGCGGCTTCGAGCGGAAAGCCGGCCTGCATGGCGGCGAGGTCTTTCAGCACGTTGTAAGGCCCGCCGCCATTGGCGTGGGACTCGCCGAGGATGCTGGCGAGCATGTTTTCCGCCGGGTAGTCGTCGATGATTTTGACGGCATCGACGATGAAATTGCCTCCGGCGAGGAGTCCGCGGCGGGGGTGGCTCATGGCACGGCGATGGTTTGTCCGGTGCGTTGCGACTCGAGCGCGGCGGCGAAGATTTCCTGCGTGGCGACGGCTTCCGCGGGCGTGGCGCAGCCGAAGCGGCCTTGCAGGTTGCCCGCGCGCTCTTCCAGATACGCGGCCCACATTTGCTGGATGACGTCGGGGAAGCCCGGCTCGAAAATCCCGCCGGTGACGGTCTTGAACGGGGTGCCGAAACCAAGCTCGGTGCGCTTCCACCATTGCTCCTTGCCGCGCTCGAATTGCCACAGCGTCTTCGGCTCGGCGGTGCTGAACCGCACGCCGCCTTCGGTGCCGAGGATTTCGATGAACCACGTGTTGGTCGCGCCGGGGGCGAGGCGTTTCATTTCCAGGCGCAGCGGGGTTTCGAGGCCGTTGATGGTGGTCCAGGTGTGGAGCAGGGCGTTGTCCCACGTGTCGCAGACGGCGGTGCCGCCTTTGCCGTCGGGGCGCTCGGCGTAGCCGCGCTGGAGTTGCGCGTAGAGGCGCTGGGGTTTCCAACCGAGGCGCAGCGGGACGTGGCAGGCGTGCATGCCGAGGTCGCCGAGCACGCCGATTTCCCCGCAGGTGCGGCTTTGGCGTTTCCAATTGGCGGGCTTGGTGGGGTCGAGGTCGCTGCTGTGGTGGAAGCCGGAGACGACTTCCAGGATGCGGCCGAGTTGGTTGGCTTTTGCCAACGCGACGGCCCGTTGTGCGCCGGGGAAGAAGGGCATCTCCGAGCTGCACCGCACGAAGCGGCCGCTGGCGTCAGCGGCGTCCTTGATGGTCTGCGCGGCCGCGAGATCAAGGCCGAAGGGCTTCTCCGCGAAGAGATCCTTGCCCGCGGCCAGCACGTCCAGATAGAGCGGCTGGTGCAGGTGATGCGGCACCGCGACATAGACGACCTCGACCTCGGGATTGGCGAGGAGTTCGCGGTAATCGGTAACCAATTGCGTGGCGGTGGGCACGGCCTTGAACCACTCCAGCGTGGCGGGGTTCAGGTCCGCGACGGCGACCAGGCGCGGCTGCGTGGTCACGTCGCTGAGGGCGCACCAGCGGGCGAACGCGCTGGCCATTTCGCGGCCCATGAGGCCGCCTCCGATGATGCCGATATTGACAGGGGTCATGAAAGAATCGTGGCGATGGGATGAGGGCGGGAAGCGCACCGAGAACGGCGGCGCTCTATCTGTCAAATCATCAATCATCCTTCTCCGCTTGCCGGCCGACGCCGCGCCCCGTAGGATGCGCCGCCGTGGATGTCCCGCCTGCCGCCTCTTGTCCCCGCTGCCAGCACAAGCTGGACTTCGAGGTATCGTATTGTCCGGGCTGCGGGCTGACACTGGGCGTGCTCGACGAGCTTTACGGCGAGGAGGACGTGTTGCTGGAGCGGATCAACGACGCGGGCGGCGTGCTGGACGAGGCGGGCCGTGCGGCCTTCACGGCAGCGCGCGCGGCGTTGGAAAAAGAGTTTCCCCAGCTCTTCCTCGCCGTGTTTGTCGGCACGCTAGCCACGCTGCCGACCCTGCGGCAGTTCGGATTCTGGCTCTTGAACCGCGGCGCCATCGTCGGCCCACAGGCGGAAACCACACGGCTGAACGAGTATGGCCTGCTGGTGCTGGCGGATCCGGAGCATTGCCTCTTGGGGGTGGTGACGGGTTATCAGATCGAGCCGTGGCTGCCGGAAGAAACGATTTCCCACGTGCTGGAAGCGGCGCGCCCCGCCTTCCCCCGACAACCGCTGGGCGTGGCGCTGGCCCGGCTGGTGACGAAGCTCGCGCGGCCGCTGCGTCACGCGGCGCGCGCGGCCCGCACGCGTCCTCCGCGCGCGCCGCGGGCCGTCACGTCGCCGCTGGCCGGGTTGCGGCGATTGCGGGAAGGGCATCTCCACATCCGCGAAGAACCCACGCCTCCCCGCGATCCCTCATGACACCGCGCCTCATCATCCGTTTGCGAAACGTCGTGGGGCGGCTCGTCGTGATCGCGGCGCTGGCCGGCGGCCCGCTCGCGCCCGCCGCCACCACCGAGCACGAGACGACCACTCCCGAGGAGGCGGAGGATGCCGCCACCTCCCCGCCGGCGCGGCAACGCCCGGATCTGAAACCGGACCCGCTCGCGTTGCCGCAATGGCGCGCGGAAGACGCCGCCGCGCTCGAGGCCGGGCGGCCGGCGAATTTGGGCGGCGGCTTGTGGACGGCGGAATTGTTTCCCCTGGAGCCGGCGCCACCGCCGGAACGCGAGGCGCCGCCCGCCGCGTGGCTGGCCCAACTGCCGGCCGGCGAGCTCGCGCCCGAGCGGCTCGCGGCCTATCGGAACGACGCGCGTTTTTGCGTAGACCCGCAGCGCCTGCTCTCCCCGACGCAACGGCGCGGGCTGGAGCAGTGGCTCACGCAGCAGGCGGCGCTGTCCCGCCAACCGTTGAAGCTCTGGGTGCTCGCTCCAGGGCAAACCCTGCCCGGGGCGGTCACCGGCGAGCTGGCCGCGCCGGAAGAAACCGCCGCCATCGCCGTCGCCGTGTGGAATGAGCCCGCACGGCTCCAACTGCTCGGCGCGCCTTGGCCCGAGGGCGCCCGTCGCCAGGCCGTCGAACACGCCACCCAGGCGGCCGCGCCCTTCCACCAACT
>CAZQUC010000512.1:0-3142 GCA_964596095.1 uncultured Enterobacteriaceae bacterium | reverse complement strand
GCGAGGCAAATGAGGTTCGCGCAAAGGCCGCCAAGCCGCCCGCTGACACCATTGGCAATCTCGCAACGCGCAGCATCTCGGTCTCCGTGTGGCTCCAAGCCGTGAGCTTGAATATCAATTGGCAGACCGCCTTCGTCCACCACTGCCACCTGGCTCCCTCTTCGTCCGCGTCGCGAAGCGATCGCCCGGCGCTCACAGGAACTTTCCCGGATTGAGAATCCGCGCCGGATCGAGCGCCGCTTTCAGCCGCTGGTGCAGATCGAGCGCGCCGGAGCCGACGGCGTCGGCGAACCAGCGTTGCTTGGCAAGACCGATGCCGTGCTCGCCGCTGATGGCGCCGCCCATGGCGATGACGTGGCGGAACAACCGGTCGAGGCCGGCTTCGGCCTGGGCCTTGGTGGCGGGATCGTCCATGTCGGCCACCATGAGATTGACGTGGATGTTGCCATCGCCGGCATGGCCGAAACACGCGATGGGAATGCCGGTCTCGGCCTGGAGCGCCTCGCAAAACGTCACCAACTCGACCAACCGCCCGCGCGGCACCACCACATCCTCGTTGAGCTTGATGAGGCCGGTATCGCGCAGGCTGTAGGAGAATTCGCGACGCTGCGTCCAGAGGGCTTCCATGGCGGCTTCGTCAGGAGCGGGAACGACGGCGAGCGCGCCGGCGGCGCGCGCCACGTCCTCCAGCGCGCGGCGTTCGGCGGCAACGGTTTCTTCGCGGCCATCGATCTCCAGCATCAGCAGCGCCTCGCCGGGTGGCAGCGCCTCGGGGCCGAGCCGGCGGCGCGCGGCGTCGAGCGTGAATTTGTCGGAAATCTCCAAGGCCGCGGGCAAAAACCCGGCGGCAAACACGGCCTGCACCGCGGCGGAGGCCTGCGCGAAGGTGGCGAAGCTGGCGCTGAAGCCGGCCCGCGCGCGCGGGTGCGGCAGGAGGCGCAGGGTGGCTTCGGTGATGACGCCGAGCATCCCTTCCGACCCGACGAACAGCCCGATGAGATCGAAGCCGGTCTTGTTTTTATGGCACCGGCCGCCGGCGCGCACGAGCGTGCCATCCGCCAGCACGACCTCCAGGCCGAGCACGTAATGACGCGTCACCCCGTATTTCAGACAGCGCGGCCCACCCGCATTGGTGGCGAGATTGCCCCCAAGCGAGCATTCCTTGAGACTGGCTGGATCGGGCGGATAAAACCACCCGTGCGCCTTCACCGCCGCCTGGAGATCGCCCGTGATGACCCCCGGCTCAACGATCGCGACGCCATCTTCGAGGTTGATTTCCTTGACGCGGTTCATGCGCATCACGGAGAGCGCAATCCCGCCCCGAATCGGCACGCACCCGCCGACATACCCCACGCCCGCGCCTCGTGTCGTCACAGGCAGGCGATGCTCATGAGCGAAGCGCAATGTGGTGACGACTTCCTCGGTGGATTCCGCCCACACCACCACCTCCGGCGGGTGAGAGGCGAACCACTTGTCCGCGCTGTGGGCCGCGAGATCGACCGGCGCGCGCGACACCCGTCCGTCCGGCAGCCGGGCGGCCAACCGCGCCGGCCAGTCCTCCGGCGGCGCGTCGATGTGAAGCTCTGGCATGATCCCTCAGCAACAGCGTGAAACCGGCGGAACTCAAGCCGGATTGAGCCGATGGCTTTGGCGTGCGGAAAGCTTGCCACCGCTTTTTTCCATCCCGGCTCGCCGGGCGGCTTTGGCGGCGAGAGTCACCTGACTTTTTCGAAGAGGCTTTCTCCCCGCCACATCGCACTCCTCGCCCCGGGAGGCAAGCCCTTCCCCAAAGCGACGGCAAGCCGCCGCACTCCAGATTGTCCCGTCAAAAAGGATCGATGAACTCCGCAGGCGGCGCGCTTTCCCAGGCCAGTGTGCCGAGAGTTTCCGTCTCCATCGCGAGGCGGGAGGAATGCAGGGCATGGCGGGGGAAGAGGAGTTTGGCCGCCAAGGCGGGGGTCCAGCCGGTGTCGATGAATTTGAGATAGCAGGTCGGGCCGTGGGGGCCGTAGAGTTTGTCGCCAACAATCGGATGGCCGATGTGGGCGAGGTGGACGCGGATCTGGTGCATGCGGCCGGTGTGGGGATGGGCTTCGACGAGGGCGAAACGGGAGGCGTGAGAGAGAGGCCTTTCCCAGCGCCGGAGGACGCGGCAATCGGTGCGGCTGGGCGCGCCGCCGGGATGCACGCCCTGCAAGAGATACACCGGCGTGGGCTCGACCTCGCCGAGCCGGCGCAGCGGCGCCTCGATGGTGAAGTGATCCCGCTCCGGCCAGCCGTGGACAAGGGCGAGATAGGTCTTGTCGATCTGGCGGCGCATCATGGCTTTGCCGAAAACGCGCGCGGCGTCGCGGTGTTTGGCGATGAGGACGAGGCCGCTGGTTTCGCGGTCGAGGCGGTTGATGATGGAAAGCCGCGCACCGTTGATGATTTCGTAGGCGAGCAGATCGTGAAGACCGTCGAGCAACGTGGGAGGACCGCCGGGCTTGGCAGGATGGACTTGCAGGGGCGCGGGCTTGTCCACCACGAGGTAATCCGCGGTTTCGTCAATGACGCGGAAATCGGGCACGAAGCGTCCCCGCCACTGGCCCGGCGGGCCGCGCCAGGCGACGGCGGCGGCTTGCAGGTCCGACCAGGCGGCGGCTTGAGGGCAGGCGGCGGAGTCCTCGGAGGGGTCCGGCCGCCCGACTCCGGGCGACGGTTTCACTCCGCACCTTATGTCAAGCGCCCGCGGACTCCAACGACGATGACGCAGGAGCGGGGGTTTTGCGGAAGCTGACACGTAGCCGCTTCTCGTCGGCGATTTCCACCATCTCCAGGGTGACCGGCACCGCGTCGGGCTTCCCCGGATCGTTGCCCAGGACATATTCGTGCAGATTGCCCAATCCATCGCCGTCATGATCCACCTCATCTCCCACGAGGAGCGGAATGTCCGCCTCTTGCGCAAAATGCCTGACCAGCCATTGCTGCCAGGGGCTGAGCGAAACGACGAGTGAGAAGTCGGCTTCGGCAAACAAACCGCCCGCATCCGTGCCCCTGACGCGAACCGTGTGCTCCCCCGCCTCAGCAACGTGACTCGGCTTTCAAGCCCGTTCCGGGCGGTTGCTGTCCCACAACGGCGTCCTCCTTGCTTGAGGCGTCC
>CAZQUC010000511.1:0-3146 GCA_964596095.1 uncultured Enterobacteriaceae bacterium | reverse complement strand
ACACCTCACCGGCAAGCCGGTGAACTGAAAAGCGGAGGCAAGCCTCCGCACTCCAAAAGCGCCTCGCCAAGGACGCGAAAAACGTCACGCCTCCCCCACCCTCTCATTCCGCTGGCCTCCGCCCATCCTCCCGCTAGGCTCCGCGCTTTCATCGGTCGGACACCTGCGGCAAGACCGTGCCGCGTTCCGCCACCGCAAGTTTCATCCCCGTTTTTTTCCGCCTTTTTCATGAGAGAGCACCTTGCCAAAGTCCGCGCCCATGCGCGGCGCGCGCTGGCGCCGGCCCACCGGCCCGGCGCGACGCCGGCGGAGATCGTCCGCCATTACCGGAGTTTTTTGCGCAAGGAGGAATTGCGCATCCGCATGGTGCATCGCGGCGGCGGCGCGGCGGACGGAGGCGTGCGCGTGGCCGAACTCCGCGCGGGCATGATGGACGTGGTGCTGGAAAACCTTTTCCACTACGCGTGGGAATCGGCCAACCCCAACGGCGACGAGCCGCCGGTCACGCTGGTGGCCACCGGCGGCTACGGCCGCGGGTTGCTCAATCCGTGCAGCGATGTCGATCTGCTTTTCCTCGTGCCGGGACGCTCGTCGCAAAAGCTCTCCACGGCCGCAAACACCGTGGTGCAGACGATTTTCTACCTGCTCACCGACATCCGGCTCAAGGTCAGCCCGGTCACCCGCTCGCTGGAGGAATGCCTGACCCTGGCCAACGAGGATCATGAAACCAAGACCTCGCTCATCGAAGCGCGCCTGCTGACCGGCGACGAGGCGTTGTTCGACAAGCTGCAGAGCGAATTCGTCACCCGCTGCATCAAAGGACGCGAGGCGGAATACCTCGAACGGCGCCGGGAAGATCTCCACGCCCGCCACGCCAAATTCTCCAACACCGTCTATCTCCAGGAACCCAACGTCAAAAACGGCTGCGGCGGGCTGCGCGACTACGCCAGCCTGCTGTGGCTCGCTTATGTGAAATGCGGCGCGCGTTCGATGGCCGATCTGGTGAAGCTGAAAATCCTCTCCGCCGCCAGCCAGCGCGAATTGGCCCGCGCCTGGGATTTCCTCCACCGCGTCCGCAACGAGCTGCACTATCTGGAAAAGCGCATGACCGACCAGCTCACCCTGCGGCTCCAGGGACGCGTGGCCACCAATCTGAAATACCCGCAAACGCGCATCCTGCCCCGGATCGAAGCGTTCATGAAAGATTACTACCACCACACCCGCAATCTCTTCCAGATCACGCTCTCGGTGCTGGAACGCTTCGAGCTGGAGGCGGCGGACAAGCGCAGCGGGCCGCTCAGCTTCCTCGCGCGGCGCAAACCGAAGATCGAGCACTTCGACGGCTTTTACAGCAAAGGCGGGCTGATTTATCCGGAGAACGAGCGGATTTTCAAAGAAGACGAGGACCGGTTGATGCGGCTCTTCCAGCACACGCAGGTGCGCCACCTCGAGCTCAGCCCGCAAATCCGCCAGCTTTTCAAAGGCGCCTACTCCGCGCTGGGCCGCACCTTCCGTTATAAAAAAACCAATCGCGAGACCTTCGAGGCCATCCTCAGCCGCAAGGGCGACGTCGCGCGCGTGCTCCGGCAGATGCACCGCGTCGGCTTCCTCGGTCGTTATCTGCCGGAATTCGGCGCGCTCACCGACCTCGTGCAGCACGAGTTTTTCCACCGCTACTCCGCCGACGAGCACACCCTGCGCGTGGTCGAGCAGCTCGACCATCTGCTCGACACCCGGCTCGCCACCGGCACGGAATTGATGCTGCGCGACCTCTTCCAGGAATTGGAGGATCCCTTCGTGCTTTACCTCGCCGTGCTGCTCCACGATTCGGGGCGGGCCACCGGCGCGGAGGTGCATGAATACGCCAGCGCCATGCTGGCCGGCAAAGTCTGCAATCGGCTCAAAATCAGCCTCGACCGCCGCCGCATGTTGCTCTTCCTGGTGGATCACCATCTCAGCCTGTGGCGCACCGCCACCACCAAGAACATCGATGACCCGGACGTGATCGCCGACTTCGCCGCCAGCGTGCGCGAAAAGGCCTGGCTCGACGCGCTGATGATCCTGACCTTCGCCGACTCCAAAGGCACCAACGAGCAGGCGTGGTCGGGCTTCAAGGAATCGCTCATGCTCCAGCTTTACCACAGCACCGCGGCCTATTTCGCGGACAAGGCCGCCTTCCTCCAACAGGCGCGCCAGGCCGAGCAGGCGGAGTTCCGCGCCGAGGTCACCGCCAAACTCGAAGGCCGCGCGGAGGAAGTCGCGGCTCATTTCACAGGGATGCCGGACCGGTATTTCGCCTTCCGCAGCGCGCACCGCGTGGCCAGCCACCTGCGCCTCATCCGCCAGTTCGCCAAAGCGGAGCACGACCATGAAGGGGACCACCCCGTCTCGCCCGTCTTCCGCTGGCGGCCGCTGCCCGAACGCGCGTGCAGCGAGTTGACCCTGGTCTCGCGCGACCGCCCGCTGCTGCTGGCGCGCGTGGCCGGCTGCCTCGCGCGGTGCGGCCTCAATATCCTCAGCGCGGATTTTTTCCTCCGCCAAGACGGCCTCGTCTTCGACGTCTTCCGCGTCTGCACCACGCGGCTGGAGCCGGTCACCGACGAGCGCGTGCTCAAACGCTTCGAGCGTCTCATGGGCGAATCCTTCGCCGACGACAAGCCCGACTGGGCCGTGCTCGCCCCGCCCGCCACGGACGGAGATGCCGAGGACGACACGGAATTCCGGCAAATGAAAGCCGAGTTTCCTACCCGCATTTACCTCAGCAACGAACTCAGCCCCCAATACACCGTGGTGGAAATCGACGCCGTGGACCGGCTCGGCCTGCTGCGGGATTTCTTCCGCGTCAGCGGCGAACTCGGCCTCGAAATCGCCCACTCCCGCATCAACACCGAAAAGGGCGCGGCCCAGGACACCTTCTATCTCACCACGGCCCAAGGCCAGAAAATCCTCGACCGCCCCACCCTCTCCCGCCTGCGCGAAGGCCTCGGCCGCGCCGCCGTGGGCGGGTGAGCGCGGGGAGTTTTCAGGATTGCCTTCGGCTGTTGGGCTGCGCCGATCTCCACTTCGCTTCGGCTCGGGTTTCAGCACGAAGCGTGGGCCGGCTCCCACCCGCCACCGCCATGTGGATTCACATGGACAAGATGGCT
>CAZQUC010000510.1:0-3198 GCA_964596095.1 uncultured Enterobacteriaceae bacterium | reverse complement strand
GTGGTATATGATCCCGTGGCGGTGGCCTCGAAACGCTTCTACCGCGTGGTGTTTGTGCCTGCGCCTTGAAGCCGCGGCCAGATGTTGCTCGACCCTGGAAGGGCCACCGAACGTCGCCGTGGGTCGGAGTCAGCGCCGCCCACGGGACAAGCCCTTGGGCAACGCGCCTGGAGTGCGGAGGTTTGCCTCCGCTTTGAGGGAGGGAGGGGGCTTGCCCCTGAGGCGGGGAGGTCGATCCGCCATCGTCGGGGCGCTCCAGGGTTCTGGCACGCTTCCTTCGCTTTCGACTCGCGGGCAAGCCGGTGGAAAACGGGGGCAGGCCTCCGCACGCCAAGTGGCGGGATTTCGGGGGGGGGGCTGATCAAGCCGAACTCGGCGCGGACCTGCCCTTGCGATCCTCGAGCCCGGCGATCCCGGAACCCGACACTTTCGCGTTGTTGCGGATCTCGTGTTTGCTCTCTTTTTCCCGGAGAGGCGGAAGGTCTTTCGGTCAGAGCCCCGGTCATCGAAAACGCGCTCGCGACGAGGGCTTACCAGATCAACCGCAGCGCGGAGATGACGGTGAGGGCGACGATGAGGCGCTCGAACGGCGCTTGCGGGAGGAGGTTGATAAGCCGGCGGCCGCTGAAAAAACCGAGCGCGATGGCGGGTAGGAGCAGGACGTTGAAGCGTAGGGTTTCCGGCGTGATGAGCCCCTGCGAGGCGCTGAAGGGCACTTTGAGCAGGTTCACGATGAGGAAGAGCCACGCCATGGTGGCGATGAATTCCTTTTTCGCGAAGCCGAGGATGAGCAGGTAGAGCGACCCGATGGGGCCGGCGGCATTGGCCAGCATGGTGGCGAACCCGGCCAGCAGGCCGATCACCCCGCCGAAGAGGCGAGAGTGCGGCAGCGAGCGGTCGAAGGCGGGGAACTTCCGGCGCACGAATTGCAGGGCGATCATGCCCAGCACCAGCCAGCCGATGAGCGCGGTGAAGGTATGCGCCGAGGCGCGGCTCAGCCAACCCAGCGCCATCCAGCCGAGCACCACACCCAGCAGCATCGGGCCGAGCAGGCGGCGGATGAGCGGCCATTGCACGTTCTTCGCCCCGAAGACGGACGCCGCCAGCAGGTCCGCCGCGATGAGCATCGGCAGCACCACGCCGCTCGACGCCACGCCCGGAACCAACCACGCCATGATGACCACGTTGAGCATCCCCACGCCTGCCAGGCCGGCCTTGCCCACGCCCGCGCAGAACGCCGCGACCACCGCGAGGCTCCATTCGAAAAGGCTGAAATCGGCGAAAAACATCGGACGCTCCGAAAAACGCCCCGGCGGGCCGGAGCGCGGAAAAGTGGCGGCTCGCCGCCATCCATGCAGAGAAAGTATCCGCGGGCATTTGTGTCGAGCACTTTTTCCGCTAGGCTCGCGCGATGGTTGCTTCCGAAGAGTTGCAAAACGCCGCCCCGGCCAAGCTGGTCGTGGACGGGGTCTCGAAGTCGTTCGCGGCCCGGCGCGGCTGGGTGCAGGCGCTCGACAACGTGAGCCTGCAAATCGCCGAGGGCGAATTCGTCTGTCTCGTTGGCCCCAGCGGCTGCGGCAAAAGCACGCTGCTCAATCTCATCGCCGGCCTCGACACGGTGGATTCCGGCACGCTGATGATGGACGGCCAGGAGGTCAGCGGGCCGGGGCGCGACCGCATGGTGATGTTCCAGGAGCACGCGCTCTTTCCGTGGCTCGACGTGCTGGGCAACGTGCTCTTCGGCCTCAAGCTCAAATCGCACCTCAACAAGGCCGACCGCATCGAGGTCGCGCGGTATTATTTGCAATTGGTCGGGCTGGAGAAATTCGCCCTCGCCAATATCCACGAGCTTTCCGGCGGCATGAAACAACGCGTCGCCCTCGCCCGCGCCCTCGCGCCCAATCCGCGCGTGCTGCTGATGGACGAGCCGTTCGCCGCGCTCGACGCCATGACGCGCGAGCAGCTTTATCACGATCTCCAGGACATCTGGCAAAAGCGCAAGAAGACGATCGTCTTCGTGACCCACAACGTGCGGGAGGCTGTGTGCCTCGGCGACCGCGTGGTGCTCTTTTCGCCGCATCCCGGACGCATCCGCGAAGAATTTTCGGTTACCTTGCCCCGGCGCCGTGACATCAACAGCGTGGAACTGGCCGCGCTGTCCACACAGATCACCCAGTCATTGAAAACCTACCTCCCGCAGACCGATCACGCCGCCGCATGAAGCGCACCATCTCCGCCGTTGTTTTCTTCGCTCTTTTAATCGGTATTTGGCAGGCGCTCGTCAGTGCGGGCGTCTATTCGCCGGTGATGCTGCCCAGCCCCGCCGAGGTGGGCAAATACCTTCTCGGCTCCATCGCCGACGGCTCGCTGCTGGAGGCAGCGTGGACCACGCTCAAGCGCCTTGGCATCGGCTACGGCATCGGCTGCGTGATCGGCCTGCCGCTCGGCCTGTTAACCGCCCGTTCGCGCCTGCTCGGCGACACCATCGGCGTGCTGGCGCTTGGTCTGCAAACCCTGCCCAGCGTGTGCTGGGTGCCGCTCGCCCTGCTGTGGTTCGGCCAGAATGAGGGCGCCATCCAGTTCGTCGTCATCATGGGCACGCTGTGGAGCGTGCTCATCGCGGTGGACAATGGCGTGAAAAACCTTCCGCCAATTTACATCCGCGCCGCGCGCACCATGGGTTCCCGTGGCTTCCACACCCTGTGGGCGGTCATCCTGCCCGCCTCCCTGCCCTACGTCGTCACCGGCATGAAACAAGGCTGGGCCTTCGCCTGGCGCTCGTTGATGGCGGCGGAAATTTACGTCACCATTCTCACCGGCTACGGTCTGGGCTTTCTCCTGCATTTCGGCCGCGAACTCAACGCCATGGAGCAGGTCATCGGCATCATCATCGTTCTTATCCTCGTCGGCGTGCTGGCGGATAAATTGCTTTTCTCGCCGTGGGAAAAATTCATCCACCGCCGCTGGGGCACGGGGAGGGAGTGAAGGAGTTTTCAGCATTGCTTTCAACTGCCTGCGCTTCGCCCCGACTCAGTTTTCAGCTCCGGAACGGAACCGCGGCATGCCGGAATGAGGGACGGGGAGAGTAACCGATGAGGCGGCCCTTCCGGTCGCCCCTTGAGCCGATGGCAAAGCCATCGCCACCACAGCAGCCGGGGGTTGAGCGGAGCGACACCCCCGGATCAGCGATGGAAAAAG
>CAZQUC010000509.1:0-3206 GCA_964596095.1 uncultured Enterobacteriaceae bacterium | reverse complement strand
CCCGGCGGCCGCGCCGGCGAGGGCGGAAGTGGTATGAGTCATGAGCAACGTGGTGAAAAAGCCGGCGCTTGTTCCGCCCGCCGCGGTGGCATGCAACGCCCCGGCCGTGAGGGAGCTGATGGAAAGGGCCGCCGGCAGGGCGCGCGCGGCTTCCGCCGTGAGCAGGCCGGCGAGCGAGGTGGCGCTGAGGACCACGCCGCGCCGGCTCAAGGCCACGCGCAGTTTTTCCAGGGCGCGGGTGAGACGCTTGTGCGTGGCGGAAACGGAAAGGCCGAACGCCTCGCCCACCACGCGGAGCGGCTGGTTCTCGAAATAGCGCAGGAGGAGCAGATCGCGGTCTTGGGCGCTGAGGCACTCCAGGGCTTCATCCAGCACCGGGGCCAGTTCGCTCCAGCGTTCCCCGGCGGGAGAGGCGGTATCATCGGTCATGACAGCGAGACGTTCGCGGCGCGCGCGGCGTTGTTCGGCGCGCACGAGGTTGAGGGCCAGCCGCTGGCTCTGGCGGTAGAGCCAGCCGCCCAGCACGATGTCCGGCGGGAGCACGCGTGCCCGTTGGGCGAGCCGGGTGAAGACCTGCTGCGTCACATCCGCGGCCAGATGCGCATGGCGACCCAACCGGCGCGCGGCGGCCGCATGGACCATGGCGGCATGGCGCTCCACCAACGTGCCGAAAGCCGCCTCCTCTCCGGTGGCGGCAAAGCGGGCAAGCTCGGGATCGGTCGGCGGCATCACCCGTAGAATCACCGCCGAACGACGGAGATGGACATAAAAAAACCGGGAGCGAAGGGATTTTTCGCCGCCTTGGCCTCCTTTGATCGTCGTTATCGGCGAGGGAATGTCCAATGATCAAGGACAAAGGTCCAAGGAATTACCAATAACCGATGTCAAAGGCCCGGGGAATGGCCGATGATCAAGGGAGGGCGGTTCGCCCTTGATCGTCTTTGGGTCGTGGACATTGGCTTTTGGGCATTAATTTGTCCTTTGTCCTTTGACATTGGTCATCACAATCTTCCTTCTGTGAAATCATCTTCAACGAACGAGATGGGGCGGATCGGCCGAGGGCTCATTCCAGCCGCTTCGACAATTCCTTGAGTTCGTCGTCGGAAAAGCCTGCCGCGCCGAGGGCCTCGCGCGCGGTGTCCTTGGCGCCGTAGGCTTTCCAGGCGTCGAGCGTGCGGCTGGCGGCTTCGCGGCGTTTGGCGCGGTCGCCGATGCTGAGCGCCCAGGCCCAGGCGCTGTCGGGATCGTCGCGGGCGATGGTGGAGACGAGCCGCTCCGCGGCGAGATCGCGTCCTTCGCCGGCCGGCAAGGTGGAGATCCATTCCGAGGTGGCGCGGGCATCGTAGCCGGCCCATTTCTCGGCGATGCCGGCCCACGCCTCCTGTTGCGCCGCACCCTCGGCCAGCCCCTGCGCCCAGGCGAGGGCCTGCCTGGGGTCGGTCTCGGTCAAGGTGGCGGCCAGCGAGCGGGCGACTTGTTTGCTGGCGGAGGATTGGGCGCTTTCGGCATCCAGGCCGGTCGCATAGCGGGCATACAATTGCTGCGCCTGCTCCGGGCTGGTCCGCAAGGCCGCCTGCACGAGCGCGCCCATGGCGGCGGTGCGGTCTTTGCCGGTCAAGGTTTCGGCCCAGGCCAGGGCGGCGCGCTCGTCTCGCGGTCCCCAGGCGCCGGCGACGGTGCGCAGGGCTTCTTCGCGCTGGGTCGGATCGGCCAGCGCGCCGGCCTTCTGCGCCGCGGCGGTGGGGTCGTTGCCGGCCCACGATCGGAGCGCGGCGGTGACGGCGCTGGTGCGGAGATCAGCCGAGTCCAGGCTTTCCGCCCATTTCATCGCATCTTCGGGATCGGTCCACCCCAGGCGTCCGGCGAGACTGGCGGCTTGGTCGGTCGTCTGCGAGGTGGGTTGCAGGCGGGAGAACAAAGAGCGCGCCTCGTCGTTGCTCAGCGACCAATTGTTGTTTATCACGCTTTTGAGGACTTCCTCCCGCACGCTGGGCGAGGTGATGCGTTCGATGATTTCCCGCGCGTTGCCTTGGTTCGCTCCCCAGCCGGTGAGCGCCGATTGGTAGATCGACCGGGCCGTGCCGGGGGGCAGGCTCGCGGCGATTTCGAGCAGTTTTTCCCGCTGGGCCGCGGTCGCGCTTTGATTCAACCCTTGCAGCATCGCTTGTTGATCGCCGGGATTTTTCGAAGCCATGGCGTGGGCAAACGCGGCGTCGAAATCCTGGCGGGCCCACGCCCTGATCGCGGCATCCAACGCGCCCCTCCGCTGGGCGGCAAACTCGGGCTGTTCCGCCATGGTGAGGACGCGCTGCGGATCGGTATCGGCCATTTGTCGCAACACCTGATGCAAGGCCTGCTGGCGTTCGGTGGGGTTGCGCAATCCTTGGCTCCACGCCAAGGCGGCCTCCGGGTCGATGGCAGCGTAGGTGGACATCAAGTCGGAGGCCAGACTCGATCGAAGTTCTCCCACGGGCAGGGCCTCGAAGGCTTGCAACGCCGCCTGCGGATCGCGGCCCAGCCAGCCCTGCATGAAGGAGCTGACCATCCACGATTCCCGCCGCGACACGCCGTCGGTCTGGGCCAGGGCCAGCGCCCGCGCCGGGTCGCTTTGGCCCAGCGTGGAGAGCACGGATTGTTTCGCATTGTGGGAGTGGTAACCCGCCATGTCCTGCGTCCGCCGCCACGCCGCTTCCGGGTCATGCCGGGCCAATTCGCGGAAGGCGGCCTCCACACCGCTATAGGTTCCCGCTTGTCCCAGCGTCCCTTCCTGCGCGGCGGTGAACAAGCCCTCCACGTCCAACTCCGCCCAACGCTCGCACACCGAGGAAACCAGCGTCCATTCCGAAACATTGTTGCCGAACGCCATCGACCGCAGATGCCGCGCCATATTGCGCACCTCGGCCAACGGCAGATCCGCGATGGCCGCGACGATGCGGCCGCGGGCTTTGAGCGGGGACAGCTCGCGCAGCGACGCCAGGAACGCTTGCGGCGACGCTACCAGCGCGCGGGCGTCGGTTTTGATTTGGGCCGGATCGATGAGGGCCGCGTCGCCGCTGGCGGCCAACGACGCGGGTGGCCCCGGCGCGGTGGCCGGACCCGTGACCGCGGTCGGCAGCGGTTTTCGCAGCCATCCCGTCACCCCCACGCCGCAGGCAAACGACAGCACACCGGTCAGAGTCAGCAAGAATGGCAACGGGGTTTTCATG
>CAZQUC010000508.1:0-3223 GCA_964596095.1 uncultured Enterobacteriaceae bacterium | reverse complement strand
CATGAGGTCGAGTATTTTTTCCGCCGTGATGACGCGCTGGAATTGCGCCAGCATTTCCAGCCGTTCGAGAGCGGCGCGCTGGCGTCGATGGATTTTGTCTTCGGCGATGTGTCGCTGGTATTTTCCAACGACCAGGGCGAACTGAAACTTTTCAGCCTGCTGCTGCCGGAGGGCGGCGAGCGGCGGATTTTCCAGGAAACCAAAGACCTGAAGGCGTTTCCGCGCGGGGTGAATCTCTTCGCCGCCAGCCAGCGCAACAAGTCCTTCCTCCTCGTTGCCGGCGACACCGCGGGCATCGTGCATGCCACCACGGAGTCGGTGCGGTGGCGGCACACGCTCGAGTTCGCGCCCGTCGCCGCGCAGGTCGATGGCAAGTTCGAGCACGCGGCCTTTCTCGATCCGCAAGGGCAGTTGCATCTTTACGAAATCCACGATCCGCACCCCGAGGCGGGCGTGACGGCCTTCTTGCGCAAAGTCTGGTATGAAGGCGCGCCGCGACCCGATTACACGTGGCAGAGCACGAGCGGCAACGATGAATTCGAACCCAAACTCTCGCTGGTGCCGCTCATCTTCGGCACGCTCAAGGGCACGCTGTGGGCGATGGTGATCGCGGTGCCGATCGCGCTGCTGGCGGCCATTTACACGTCGCAATTTTTGCGTCCCGAGCATCAGCGGCTCGTCAAGCCCGCGATGGAAATCATGGCCTCGCTGCCGTCGGTGGTGCTGGGCTTTCTGGCGGCCTTGTGGCTCGCGCCGTTGTTGGAAACGAAAGTGCCGTCGGTGCTGCTGCTCGTCGTCGGCATTCCGGTGGTGGCGTCGCTGACCGGCTGGCTGTGGAGCCGCCAACCCGCGCGCGTGCGCAACCGGCTGCCGGCGGGATACGAATGGCTGGTTTTCCTGCCGCTGCTGGTCGTGCTGTCGGTGGCGTTGTGGAAGCTCGGCCCGGCCTTCGAGCGCGTGGCCTTCGGCGGGGATTTCCGCCAGTGGTGGCCGGAGGTCACCGGCGCGAGCTACGACCAGCGCAATTCGCTCGTCGTCGGGTTCATGATGGGCTTCGCCGTCATCCCGATCATTTTCACCATCGCCGAGGACGCGCTGAGCGCGGTGCCGCCGTCGCTGGTCGCCGCCTCCTCCGCCCTCGGCGCGAGCCGCTGGCAGACCGTGCGCACGGTGGTGTTGCCGGTGGCGAGCGCGGGCATTTTTTCCGCGCTCATGGTCGGCCTCGGCCGCGCGGTGGGCGAAACGATGATCGTCGTCATGGCCACGGGCAACACGCCGGTGATGGAATGGAACATCTTCAACGGTATGCGCACGCTCTCCGCCAACATCGCGGTCGAGCTGCCCGAAGCCCCGGTGGGCTCGACCCACTACCGCACGCTCTTCCTCGGCGCGCTGGTGCTCTTCGCCCTGACCTTCGCGCTCAACACCGTGGCCGAAGTCTTGCGCCAGCACCTCCGCCAGAAATTCAAACTCGTTTGATCGCCGCATGTCCGTCTCCGCACCCGGTTTGAAACCTCCTCCCGCCCGCCGGGCGCCGCGCGGCGAGGCCCAGGTCTGGCTGACTGCGCTCGGCCTCACCCTCGGCATGGGCATGATCGCCGGGCTGCTCCTGCTCATCCTCGTGCGAGGCGTGGCCGTCTTCTGGCCGGATCGCGTGGTGGAATTCCAGTTGAAAGAAGACGGCGGCTCCGCGTGGCGAGGACAAACCGTGCTCGCCGGCGAAGTCGTCCGCACCCAGCACCGGCGCGACGGCGGCGGCGAGGAAGTGCAGGTCTTCCTCGCCAACAAGGATGCCTACGGCGCCAACTTCCATTGGCTGCAATCCGCCGACATCGTGTCGCGCCGCGAGCCGGCGGGCATCATGAAATTGGAGCGCCTGGAGTATGGCGACGCCCTGGGTTATCCCGTGTCGTTGCGCGCCGCCGAGGCCACGCTCGCCGCCGAAGACGCCGCCTTTCTCCCCACGCTGGAGGCGGAGATCAAAAAAGCGGCCGCCACCCGCCGCGTCATCAAGCGCCTCGAAAAAGACGAGATCGGCGCCATCAACCGGAAGCTGGCTCAGCTCGAATTGCAGGCCAAGACCGGAAAGGCGGCGCATTACGAGGCGGACAAAACCGCGTTGCAGGAAGCTTACGAAAAACTCGCCGCCGAGGCCCGCGAGCATCGCGCCACGCTCGACACCGCGACGCTGACCTACCGGCTGCCGGCCGGCGAGGAACGGGAGGTTTCCATCGGGAATCTGCTCGGCTTTTACTATCCGAATCAACTCGGCTGGTTCGGGCAACTCGGCGTATTTTTCCACCACGGCTGGCAATTCCTCAGCGACGAGCCGCGCGAGGCCAATACCGAGGGCGGCATCTTCCCCGCGCTCTTCGGCACCTTCGCCATGACCGTGCTGATGAGCCTGCTCGTCACGCCGCTGGGCGTCATCGCCGCCATTTACCTGCGCGAATACGCAAAGCAGGGCGCGGTGGTGCGGCTGGTGCGCATCTGCGTCAACAACCTCGCCGGCGTGCCCTCCATCGTCTTCGGCGTTTTCGGCCTCGGCTTCTTCGTCTATGTGCTGGGCGGCAAAATCGACTCGCTCTTTTTCTCCTCCGCGTTGCCGACGCCGACCTTCGGGACCGGCGGCATCTTGTGGGCCTCGCTGACGCTGGCGCTGCTGGCGCTGCCGGTGGTCATCGTCGCGACCGAGGAGGCGCTGGCTGCCGTGCCGCGCGGCGTGCGCGAGGCGGCGCTCGCCTGCGGGGCGTCGAAATGGCAGATGATCCAACGCGTGGTCTTGCCGAGCGCCGCGCCGGGCGTGCTTACCGGGGTCATCCTCGCGATGGCGCGGGGCGCGGGCGAGGTCGCGCCGCTCATGCTCGTCGGCGTCGTCAAGCTCGCGCCTACCCTGCCCATCGACGGCCTGTTCCCGTTCATCCATCCCGAGCGAAAATTCATGCACCTCGGGTTCCACATCTTCGACCTCGGCTTCCAGTCGCCCGATTCCGAAGCCGCCAAGCCGATGGTTTTCGCCACCACGCTGCTGCTCATCACCCTCGTCGTGGTGATGAACCTCGCCGCCATCCTTCTCCGCAACCACCTCCGCCGCAAATATGCCGCCAGCACTTTCTAGCCCCGCGCCGGCAGAGCTGGACCACCGGCCCCTGCCTTCCGCCGCCTCATCCGCCATGACGCCGTCCACCGCCACCGCGCCCGATGATTCGCCGCGCGATCTCAC
>CAZQUC010000507.1:0-3227 GCA_964596095.1 uncultured Enterobacteriaceae bacterium | reverse complement strand
GGCCTGCACACCACGGCCTTGGCGGTCGGCGAGGGGCTGGTCGAAATCACCGGCGACCATGCCCGCATCCTGACCGATCTGGCGGTGAACGAGTCCGCCATCGACGAGGCCAAGGTGCAGGAAGCGCTTGATCGCGCCCAGGCCCGTCTCAAGGACACCACGTCGCTCTCCGCCGAGGAAGTCGCCGCCGTCGAAGCGAGCATCGCCAAGTCGCTGGCCCAGCTCCGCGTCAAACGCCGCCGGACCACGCTGTAGATTCAGCGGGAGGGGTGGGGGACCGGGACGGAAGTTACAAGGCCGCCTCGTCCTGTTCTCCGGTGCGGATGCGCCGCAATGTTTCCACTGGCGAGACGAAAATCTTGCCATCGCCGATTTTTCCCGTGAGCGCCGTGCGGGCGATTATTTGTAACGCTGCCGCCACGGCCGCGTCTTCGAGGAGGATTTCCAATTTGACCTTGGGCAGCATGTCCGCCGTGTATTCGCTACCCCGGTAAATCTCCTGATGCCCCCGTTGCCGTCCGATGCCTTCCACTTCATACACCGTCATCCCCAGCACCCCCGCTTCCTGCAGGGCCTGCCGCACTTCCTCCAGCTTGAAGGGCTTGATGATGGCTTCGATGCGTTTCACGGTGGCGCGGGCTTCATCTCACGCGGGTTTCCCCCCGCCGTCAACCCGGAACCCCGCATCCACGACGCTTTGCCTCTTTGAACGTGCGCCGGGAAAAACGTCCCAACCCTTCCGGCAAATGGAGAAATTGGTTTCCCTTCCGGCAAATTTTGCTATCGGTTCCCTCCCGCGTTTCGTTTCGTTTCGTCACCCCTCTGCATGAATGCTTTTGGTTTTTTTGTTCGTCGCCTCGCCTCGCAATTCGGTTTCCGAGGCGAGCGCAATCGTTGGGGGGCGGTGAACCGTGAGACCCAGATCCTCAGCGAGGCGGAGGATTTGCTGGGCCGGCTGGCGTGGACCGACGTGCGGGACATCGACGAGCTTTCCGGCGAGTATTGGCAGATCCTCGATCTCGACCGCCAGCAGCACCAGTTGCGGCAGTCCAGCCGCGAGACCGACGAGCGCAACCAGGCCTTGCGCGAGAAGCTTTATGAAATCGAGGACGAGGCCGAAGAAAAGCTGCAGTCCCTCCGCGAGCGCAAATCCCTGCTCATGGAGCAGGCCTTGATGCTCATGCGGGAGATCGACCAATTGAAGCGCTGGAAGGATCAGTCCAAAAAGAAATTCCAGAACCTCCAGTCCAAGCTCGAACTGATGCGCCGCCATGGCCAGGATGCGGGCCAGATCAGCGCCGAAGCGGGCAAGACGAAGGACGCCATGGGGCGGCTCAAGGATCAATTCAGCAGCGACCTGGAGGAGATCAACGCCAAGTCGGAGCAGATCGAAACCATCGAAAAGCAAATCGCCCAGCTCGACCACCAGATCACCGCGGTGCGCACCGAGGTGAAAGCCAGCACCGCGGAACTCAATCTCGAAATCGGGCGGCTTTCCAAGCAGATCGCGGAGTATTCCGCCAAGATCGGGTCCATCGAAAACACGAAAGCCGAATATTACGTCCAGCTTGGCCACTTCCTCAGTTCCAACATGGACAGCCGCGATCCCGCCATCCTCACCGTGCTGCGCAAGCACCGGCCGCTCATCGCCCGCATCGCGTATTACCAGCGGTCGATCGCCTACAACCAGCAGTTGGTTCGCCGCAACGCCTGATGGCCGCACGTTCCCGGGCCTATCTGCTCTCCCATCGCGCGCATGACGCGGCCGCCTTGCGGAACCGCTGGCGGGATTTGCTGGCGCAAGTGCCGGCGGAGTGGGTGGTCATGTCCCTCGGCGAGGCCGGCGACCATCCCATCTGGGCCATCGCCTCGCAGTCGTGGGCCGCGGCAGAGGACCGGCCGATCCGTCGCGCGCGCCCTCACGTTCCAAGTCATCCCTCATCCCTTATCCCTCATCCTTCCCCTGCCGGTCTTTATGTGAGCGCCGGCGTGCATGGCGATGAAGCCGCGCCGCCTTGGGGGGTGTGGGAATGGTTCGAGCGCCATCATGCCCGGCTTGCCGTGCATCCGGTCTTCATCGTCCCCTGTTTCAACCCCATCGGCTTGGTGCTCAACACGCGGACCGATCATTTCAATGAGGATCTCAACCGCCAGTTCCACCGCGACGACCACCCCATCGTGAGCGCGTGGCGGTCGCTGGTGGCGCGCAAAAAATTCCAGCTCGCCCTGTGTTTGCACGAGGACTACGATGCCCAGGGTCTGTATGCCTACGAATTGAGCCCGTCGCGCGCGCCCCGGCTGGGGGATCACCTGCTGGAGCACGCCTCGGCCATCATCCCGCGCGATCCGCGCCCGCAGATCGAAGGCCGTCCCGCGGTCAACGGGCTGATCCGCCGCACCCGCCGGCCCCGGGGCCTGCCAGGCACCCCTGAGGCCGTCGCCTTGCTGGAAGCCGGCGTGCCCCACACCCTCACCTTCGAGACGCCGTCGGAGTATTCCCTCCACGACCGCGTCCGCTGTCACGCGGCGTTTTTGGAAGAAGCCGTGCACGCTTTGGGGTGGTGATTCGTAGCGGGGGCGTCCCGCCCACCGCCAGCTCGACTTTCCCCACCGGACCCGCGTCGAATGAGCAAGGACTCCCGCTGGCTTGTCCTCCCGACACTGAGGCGTGCCTTGGTCACGACGGGCAGGCGGGACGTCCGCCCCCCGTTCTTCCGCCGCGCCACTTTTTCCGTCGATGACGGATGACGATCTGGATGTAGGCTGCCCTTCCGCATGAACAGCGCGCCACCACCCGCCGTGCACGACATCCGCCCCGAGGACAACCGCCTCGGCGCGCGAGCGGCGTGGGCGTTGGCCGTGGTCTTCTTGGTTTTGGTCTCGCTACCGGCCCTGCTCCGTGAAGCTTCACCCGATGCCGTGCGCGGCGCGCTGGCGCACGTCGCCGCGATCCACGACGGCACGGCGATGAGCCGCATCCGTGCCGCCGAAAAACAGGTCAACGACGGCGCGTGGACCAAGCCGGTCCGCCGGCAGGTGCAGACGGCGCTTTATCACGCCTTCCGCGAAGGCAACCGCAAGGTGCTCGTCGGCAACGACGGCTGGCTCTTCCACCGCCCCGGCATCCGCGCGCTCACCGGCCGCGGCCCGATGATCCCCCACACCCATTCCGTCAGCAAGGACCACGAATTGAAACACTGGGAAGGCTGCGTGCCGGTCATCAAGGA
>CAZQUC010000506.1:1411-3235 GCA_964596095.1 uncultured Enterobacteriaceae bacterium | reverse complement strand
GCCATCGGGGTGGCTTCGCCAAACGACCCTCCATCGTTGGTTCAAAGCCAAATTTCGCTGATTGAAGGGAGATGCCGATGGGCCGGAGGCCCGCCGTCCGCACAGGCCGGGAGGCTGGCGTTCCGTGATGGGCGTCCCGCCGGCCCGGCCGTTAACCACCACTTTCGCCTCACCGGCACACGCCTGCCACTCGGGCCAAACCCGAGGAGCGGCTCGGCGGTGGGCGTCCCCGCGGACCATTGCGACCGCCCGCGCGGCCTTTAAGTTACGGCGCACGAATCGCTTTTTTCTGGTGACGCCGCTTTTTTCCTATATCCGGCCCCGCGTGACCGCCGCGCTGCTGGCCGCGCTGCCGCTGGTCCCGGCGCTGTCCGTCCGGGGTGAACCCGCCTCCGCCGAGGAGGTCCGCACGCATTGGGCCTTCCAACCGGTGCAGGCTCCCGCCGCGCCCGCGCTGGCCGACACCTCGCGCGTCCGGCAACCGCTGGACGCCTTCGTCCTCGCCACCCTCGCGGAAAAAGGGCTGTCGCTTTCGCCCGAGGCGGACCGGCCGACGCTCATCCGCCGCGCGTATTTCAATCTCCTCGGCCTGCCGCCCACCGCCGAGGAGGTCGAAACCTTCGCCGCCGATCCCGATCCGCAGGCCTTGGAAAAGCTCGTGGACCGGCTCTTGGCCGATCCGCGGTTCGGCGAACGCTGGGCGCGCTACTGGCTGGACATCGCGCGCTATGCGGATTCCAAAGGCTACGTCTTCCAGGAAGAGCGCCGCTACGCCTACAGCTACACCTACCGCGACTGGGTGGTGCGCGCCTTCAACGACGACCTGCCCTACGACCAATTCATCCTCGCCCAGCTCGCCGCCGATCAATCGCTGGGCCGGGACGACCCGCGCCACCTCGCGGCGATGGGCTTCCTCACCCTCGGCCGCCGCTTCCTCAACAACGAGCCCGACATCATCGACGATCGCATCGACGTGACCTTCCGCGGCCTCCAGGCGATGACGGTGGCCTGCGCCCGCTGCCACGACCACAAGTTCGATCCCATCCCCACCGCCGATTACTACAGCCTTTACGGCGTCTTCGCCTCCAGCGAGGAGCCGGCGGACAAACCGCTCCTCGGCGAGCCGGAGCGCACCCCGGCCTATCTCGCCTATGAAGCCGATCTGGCGAACAAAGAGCAGGCGGTGACGGATTTCTTCACCGAGAAAAAACGCGCCTTGTTCACGACGGAGACGGTGGAGAAATACCTCCAGCTCTGCGCGGAAGGGTGGCACAAAACGGATGACGAACTCAGCGCCCTCGCCAAGGAGCGGAAACTTTACGCCTCGATCACCCGCCGGTGGCGCGAGCATTTGCGGAACCTCGGCGAGGGGCATCCGGTGGCCGCGCCGTTCCTGGTGCTGGCCAAGCTCGAGCCGGAGAAATTCGCCGCCGAGCGCGATGGCGTGCTGGCCCAGTTGCAAACCACCGTCACGCTCAATCCCCTGCTCGCCGAGGCGCTGCGCCAGACGCCGCCGGCGTCGATGGCGGAAGTGGCGTCCCTTTACGCCGGCGTGTTCGCGAAACATGCCGGCGAGGAACCGCTGCCCGCGCCGGAGGCCGAAGCCGTCCGCCAGGTGATGCGCGCCCCCGAGGGCATCGAGGGCATGGAGGCGATGCGATTGCGGCGGGATTTTTCCGTCGAGGAAAACGCCCGCGTGACGCAACTGCGCAACGACATCGAAGCCTTCAAAGTCAGCGCCGAGGGCGCCCCGCCGCGCGCCATGGCCATGCGGGACAAGGCCAGCCCGGTCGAGCCCGTCATCTTCAAACGCGGCAGCCGCAG
>CAZQUC010000506.1:0-1311 GCA_964596095.1 uncultured Enterobacteriaceae bacterium | reverse complement strand
GCCGCCGGATTCATGGCCCATGGATGGTCGGTGAAACATCTCATCCGCGAAATCGTGCTCAGCGCGACATGGCGGCAAATCTCGGACGCGCTCCCGGTCGCGGAAGGCGCGCCCGATCCCTCGCTGGTCGATCCCGAAAACCTGCTCACCTGGCGCATGAACCGGCGGCGGCGCGATTTCGAGTCGTTCCGCGACTCGCTGCTCTTCGTCTCCGGCCGGCTCGATGCGACGGTGGGCGGCCGTCCCGTGGAAATCGACTCCCCCGACGCCACGCGCCGGAGCCTCTACGGCTTCATCGACCGGCAGAATCTGCCCGGCCTCTTCCGCGCCTTCGATTTCGCCAGCCCCGATCAGCACGCGCCGCGCCGGTTCCAGACCACCGTCCCGCAGCAGGCGCTCTTCGCGCTCAACAATCCCTTCGTGCTCAAACAAGCCGCCGCACTCGCCGCGCTGCCCGCCGCCTCGGACGACGAGCGCCTTACCCAACTCGCCCGCCGCGTCCTCGGTCGGAATCTCGACGATGACGAGCGCCGGAGCCTCCTCGACTTCATCGCCCACGGGCCGCGCGGCCGCACGGCCGGCGCGTGGGATTACGGCTTCGGCGAGGTGGCGGAAGACACCGGCGCCACCCGCTTCACGCCGCTGCCCTGGCATGGCAAAGACCGCTGGTCCGCCTCCGAAGCCATCCCCGATCCCGGCTTGTCCTACACCATGCTCACCGCCGGCGGCGGCCATCCCGGCCCCCGCCCCGACCAAGCCGTCATCCTCCGCTGGCAAAGCCCGGAAGCCGCGACCGTCGTCATCAGCGGCGAATTGAAACGCCCCGCGCCCGAAGGCGACGGGGTGCGCTTGCGCCTCGTCTCCGCCACCCGCGGCCTCCTCCACACGTGGGATGCCCCGGCCGCCTCCACCGTCGCCGTGACCGTGCCCGACCTCCCGCTCGCGGAAGGTGAGATCCTCGATTTCGTCATCGACGCCAAAGCCGGCGACAACAGCGACAGCTTCCAATTCGCCCCCAAAATCCAGGAAGCCCGCACCCGCCGCCTCCTCGCCGATGCCGCGGAAGAATTCGCCGGTCCCGCCCTCGACCCCTGGACCGCCTGCGCCCAGGTTCTCCTCGTCGGCAACGAGTTCATGTTCGTGGATTGATCTGCGAAATTCGACGCCCTCACCATGAAAAGCCGCGAACAAACGCCCAGCGGCGCTGATGGCCAGGAAGCCGCGCGATTATCATAGGCCGTCAGTGAGGAGGCCCGGACTGTTTCCGCAAAGGTGGTTCTCACCACGGGCAGAGCTTGCGGAGCGATCCCT
>CAZQUC010000505.1:2071-3239 GCA_964596095.1 uncultured Enterobacteriaceae bacterium | reverse complement strand
GCCATCGGTCGCGTTTCGCCAGGACACCTTTCGCTGCTTCTTTGACGCGGGTCTTTCTGCCCGTAATGAGACGTATGCATCCCGATTCCCCGCCGCCGCTCATTCTCGCGCTGGAAACCAGTTGCGATGAAACCGCCGTCGCGCTCGTGCGCGGCCGGGAGGTGCTGGCGGCGGAGATCAGTTCGCAGATTCCGCTGCACCAGCCGTATGGCGGCGTCGTGCCCGAGCTGGCGTCGCGGAATCATCTCATCCACCTGCGACCGTTGCTCACGGCGGTGATGCAACAAAGCGGCCGTTCGCTGGCGGACGTCGATGCCTTCGCCGCCACCGCGGGGCCGGGGCTGGCGAGTTCGCTGCTCATCGGCAACACCACGGCTAAGGCGCTCGCGCTGGCGCACGGCAAGCCGTTTCTCGCCATCAATCATCTCGAAGGTCATCTGCTCTCGCCCTTTCTCGACGATCCGGCCGGGGTGCGGCCGTGCGTCGCGCTCATCGTCAGCGGCGGCCACACGCTGTTGCTGCATTGCCGGGGCGTCGGCGACTATGAATTGCTCGGCCGCACCAAGGACGACGCGGCCGGCGAGGCCTTCGACAAGACGGCGAAAATGTTCGGCCTGCCGTATCCCGGCGGTCCGGAAATCGACCGCCTCGCCCGCGCGGGGAATCCCGCTGCTTACGCCTTTCCGCGTTCCATGCTGCACAGCGGGGATTTTGCGTTCAGCTTCTCCGGGCTGAAAACGGCGGTGCTTTACACGCTGGAAAAACTGTCGCGTCCGCTCGACCCGCTCCTGCCCGATCTCTGCGCCAGCCTCCAGGCGGCGATCGTCGAGGTGCTGGTCGCCAAGACGCTCGCCGCCGCGCGGCAGTGCGGGGAAACGCTCGTCGCCGTCTCCGGCGGCGTGTCCATGAATTCCGGCCTGCGCGCCGCCTTGCAAGACGCCTGCGCCGCCCACGGGCTGGAACTCCGGCTCGCCGCCCCCGCGCTCACCACCGACAACGCCGCCATGATCGGCTACGTCGCGGGGCTCAAACATCGTCTCGGGTTTGCCTCCACGCTGGAGGAGGACATCGACCCCAACCTGCCGCTGGCCGTCGCGCGCGGATGAGGCGTGGCCCTCTCTTGCGCGGGGCGGGGGAGCGGGCATGAGTGAGCGCCGATGAACGTGCC
>CAZQUC010000505.1:0-1971 GCA_964596095.1 uncultured Enterobacteriaceae bacterium | reverse complement strand
GCTGGCTGAATTGGTGCCGCCCTTGCTGCATGACCGCACGATCCTGCTCACGTTGCAGAATGGCTTGGGCAACGAGTCCTGGTTGGCCGAACGCTTCGGCGCGGAGCGGGTCATCGGCGGGTTGTGTTTCGTGTGCATCAACCGGGTGGGGCCGGGGGTGATCGATCATCAGGCCCAGGGGCTGATTTCGCTCGGCGAACCCGACGGTCCGTCGCGACCGCGCACCCACGCTCTGGCGGCGCTCTTCCAACACAGCGGCGTGCCATGCCGGGTGGCGGAGAGTTTGCTGGCGGAGCGGTGGAAGAAGCTGGCGTGGAATATCCCGTTCAACGGTCTCGCCATCGCGGCGGGCGGGATCGACACGGCCGCGATCTTGGCCGATCCGGCCTTGCGGACGTTGACGGAGGAGCTGATGCGCGAGGTGGTGGCCGCCGCGCGCGCCTTGGGGCATGAGTTGCCGGAGGAAGTGATCGCCCGGCATCTCGAAGCCACCACGGGCATGGGACCGTATTGGCCGAGCAGCGTGCTGGACTTTCTGGCCGGGTGTGAGGTGGAGGTGGCGTCGATTTGGGGCGAGCCGTTGCGACAGGCGCGGGCGGCGGGCGTCGAGACGCCGCGGCTGGCGATGTTGCATGCGTTGTTGCGTTCGCAGGTCGCGCAGGTTCTTGCCCGGGCGGCGCGCCGTTGAGTCAGCGCGCCCCGGTTTCCCACCATTCGTCGTCGGTGGCGACGGCATGGAGCCGCTGGTCGTGAGGCTCGTGCGGAACGGTCTCGCGCAGTTGCCAGGTGAAAGCGATCCCGATGCGGCGGGTGGCGGCGGGCAGGGTGGCGAGCCAACTGTCGTAAAACGCCTTGCCGCGTCCCAGTCGCGTGCCGTCGCGTCCAAAAGCCAGCCCCGGAACGAGCACGCCGTCGATGGCCGCGACGTCGATAATCGGGCAGCGGGCCGGATCGGGTTCCCACAGGCCATAGGCGGTCTCGCGCAATTCATGACGGTGGCGCACTTCGTGAAAGATCAGTTGGCGTCCGAACGGCGTGTCCGCGGACGGCGCGGCGGGGGCGATGACCGGAAAGACCAGGCGCTGGCCCCGCGACCACATTGCTTCAAACAGCGACCACAAGTCCGGCTCCTCGGGCATCGGCGCGAAGACGGCCACCCTTCCGGCGCGCGTCACGGTTTCCGCGGCCAGCAACACGCGGCACAGGCCCTCGGAACGCTCCCGCCGTTCGGTGGCGGTCAGGCTGCGGAGACGCGTGCGGATCTCGGCCCGCAGCGCGGTTTTTTCCCGAGGGATAGTGGTCGTGCCGGATTGCAAAACGGGGCAGCGTCTCTACGGTCCGTTAAAAGGCAAAAACAATCGCGCCTCGCGCGACGCTCTTTTGCCCGAGGAATCCCACCCATTCCATCGTGAACCAACCGCGCAAAAAGCCCAATTCCCTTTCCCTCCTCGCGCAGAACCTGCGCCGGAAAGCCGGCGGTTGGCGTGACGGCGGCGGCGATGACCCCGAGCACGAGCACCGCATCGGCCTCGCTCCCGGCAAAGGGTGGGGACGGCGCAATCTCGAGTTCGTGCATAAAGTGCTCATCCCCCATGCGCTCAAATCACGCAGCGGCCAGGAGCGGGTGCTGGATGAGGGCGATGTGTCCACCGGACGGGCGCGGGTCGTCTGGGTCGGCCACGCGTCGTTCCTCGTGCAAACGGCGGGAATGAATGTCCTCATCGACCCGAATTGGGCGATGTGGCTCGGTGGCGTGGTCAAACGCGCGCAACGCCCCGGCTTAACCTTGCAGGCGCTGCCGCGGATCGATGCCGTGCTTATCAGTCACGCGCATCACGATCACTTGAATATGAAAACGCTGCGCGCCGTCGCCGGTGGCCAGCCGGTTTTCGTGCCCAAAGGGGTGGGACAATTGGTGAGCGGGCGTGGCTTCGGCGACGTGGTGGAAATGGCCCGCTGGGACACGGTGCG
>CAZQUC010000504.1:0-3253 GCA_964596095.1 uncultured Enterobacteriaceae bacterium | reverse complement strand
TGAAACTGGAAACCGCGGCGTCTCCGGCCGCGACCGCCACCCTCACCGTTTACGATGAAATTTTCGCCATCGGGCGGCCCGATTCCAACAACGCGGAGTTCGAGCAGGAAAGTGATGCCTTCAACAATCCGCAATATTATGCGGGGGCGGGCGATTACACGGAGACTATCGGTTTCGCGGGGGCGGGCGATGTCTGGGAAAGCCCCGAGCCGGAAATCTGGCAGGATGAAAGCGGGGATTGGGCTGAAACGACGGACGGCTTCCCGCGCGCGCTGGTGCCGGGCCGTCCGGTCATCGATATTTTCTTCCAGCTTGATGAACAAGCCTTGCAGGCCCGGCGGCTGATATTTGTGGGCTCTCTGTTCGCGCTCGGCGGCAGCAGCTCCCATGATGTGGAGTTTTATTTCAACGGCGAGCCGATTTTCACGCAAGCCGGCATCATCAGGGATTGGGGCGTGGCCGCCGTGCTGTCGCCGGAGGATGCCGGCATCGATTTCCTGCCGGGGCCGAATGTTCTCTCGTTGGTGCGCACCGGCGGCGAAGCAACCAACCCCTGGATTCAGTTCGACACGGTGCAACTGATCGCCGAGCGCGAGGTCTCGGCCGTGGCGCCGCCATCCGGCGAGTTTGCCATCACCAGCGTCGCCCGCGCCGCCTCCGGGGAGGTCTCCCTGACGTGGGCCTCCGTCGAAGGCGCGGAGTATGAAGTGCAAGTCTCCACCACTTTGGCCTTGCAGGGCTGGACCTCCGTGGCCACCAATCTCGCCGGACAGGCCTCGTCCACCACTTACACCGACTCGGCCATCCCGGCCGGCACCACTCAGCGCTTTTATCGCGTGGTCCGCTCCCGCTGACGGACCCGCTGATTCGTTCCCACGCATCCAACACCAACCATCCAACCATCAACCAACCAATATCATGAAATCACCGTCTCAGACCCGCCTTGCCTTCGCTCTGGCCGGGGGCCTTCTTTCCGCCCCTGCCTTCGCCGCCACCCCGATCTTCCAAATCGGTCTTGTGGATAACAGCCAAGCCGAATTCGAGCAGGAAAGCGACACCTTCAACAACCCCCAGTATTACATTCATGAAGGCGACTATGGATCGATCATCGGCCAATCCGGCGCCGGGGGAACATGGACCGGTCCGCAGGAAATCCTCGCCGACGGGCCGACCGCCGCCGAATGGCCCACGACGCCCAATGGCTTTCCCCGTGCCTTGGTGCCGGGTCGTCCGGTCATCGACATTTTCTTCCAACTGAGCACCGTCCAGGCCCTGTCGCCGGCCCTGCAATTCGAGACGCTGCTGTTCTCCTTGGGGGGAGGCAGCTCCCATGACGTGACCTTCTATCTCAACGGGACGCCGTTCTTCACCCAGGATGCCATCATCGGCGACACGCCGGTCAACGTGGAGATTCCGCGTGAGGGCGGGGGCTTCACCTTCAATGACGGGGGCAATGTCATTTCCTTGGTTCGCGATGGCGGCGGCGTGGACAGCCCATGGATCCAGTTCGACTACGTGAACTTGAATGCCGTGCCGGAGCCTTCGCTCGCGTGGCTGGCTTTGACCGCCGTCGGCGCCGCGGGATGGCGCCGACGCCGTTGATGACGGCGCGGCGGGGAGGTTCTCAAATCCGCCGCCATGTCCGGCCGTCGCGCTCGAGGAGTTCGTCGGCTTCGGCAGGCCCCCAACTGCCCGCGGGATATTCGGCCATTTTCGGCGGCGCGCCGGACTGGTGCCAGGCGGCTTCGATGGGGTCGATGAATTTCCAGGCGCTCTCCACTTCGTCGCGGCGGGCGAAGAGCGTGGCGTCGCCGGCCATGGCGTCGAGCAGCAGCCGCTCGTAGGCGAGCGGGCTGGGTTTGCCGAAGCTGGTGGCGTAGCGGAAATCCATCTTCACCGGCTCCATGCGCATGGCGAGGCCGGGCACCTTGCTCAACATGCGCAGGCTGACGCCCTCGTCGGGCTGGATGCGGAAGACGAGGACGTTGCTGCGGCCGCGCGCGGGCAGATTCTGAAACAACACCTGCGGCGCGCGGCGGAAGTGGATGGACAGCTCCGTCGCCTTCTTGGGCAGTTGTTTGCCGACGCGGATATAAAACGGCACGCCCTGCCAGCGCCAGGTGTCGAGGTAACACCGCAGCGCGACGTAGGCTTCGGTCTGCGATTGCGGATCGACGCGGTCTTCCTGCCGGTAGCCGGGGGCGTCCGCGCCATCGATGGAGCCGGCGGTGTATTGGGCGCGCACGGTATTGAGCGCGACTTCATCCACGCTCCGGTAGGGGCGCAGGGCGCGCAGCACCTTCACTTTTTCATCGCGGATGGCGTCGGCGCTGAGATCGCCGGGCGGCTCCATGGCGACGAGGCTGAGCAATTGCAGCAAGTGGTTCTGCACCATGTCGCGCAGCGCGCCGGCCTTGTCGTAGTAGCCGCCGCGCCCGCCGCTCATGCCGAAATTCTCCGCGCAGGTGATCTGCACGTGGTCGATGTGATTACGGTTCCAGAGCGGCTCGAAGATCGAATTGCCGAAGCGCGCGACGATGAGGTTCTGCGCGGTTTCCTTGCCGAGATAGTGATCGATGCGGTAGGTGTTTTCCTCCGCGAAAACGGCGGCGACCACGTCGTTGAGATGCCGCGCGGTGGCGAGGTCCTTGCCGATCGGTTTCTCCACGATGACGCGCGCCCAACCGCCGGAGCGGCTTTCGTTGAGACCGGCGTTTTTCAAGTGGGTGAGGATTTCCTCGAAGCTCTCCGCCGCGCTGGCAAGATAGAACAAGCGGTTGCCGGGGCCGCCGCGCTCCGCGTCGATGTCATCCAGCAGCCGGCTCAGCCGCTGGTAGCCATCGGCATCGCCGAATTCGCTCTGGTGATAGACGATGCGTTCGCTGAACCCTTGCCAGAAGGCGTCGTCGTGGCCTTGGCGCGATTGTTTCTTGTTCGACGCGGCGAACTCCGCGCGGATGTCCTCGCTCGTTTTCGGCCGGCGCGCGAAAGCGACGATGCGCAGGGTGGGGGGCAGTTCACCGTCCAGCGCCAGATTGTAAAGCGCGGGGATGAGGAGTTTGTGCGTCAGGTCGCCCGTCGCCCCGAAGATCACCAGGGTGGAGGCTTCGGGGGTCAGACGGGTCGCCAGCTCTTCTCGGAAAGGGTTGGCCGCAAATTCAGGTGTGGGCATCGATTCTGGGTGTGATGAGGCAAAACAGGGCGGATAGTAGAGAGCAATTCGCGAGCGGCGCAACGCGGCATGTGACGCGGC
>CAZQUC010000503.1:0-3256 GCA_964596095.1 uncultured Enterobacteriaceae bacterium | reverse complement strand
TCGTCCTCGGCCGGGCATTCGATCCACGCCATCTTCGCCTCGGTGAAGCCATAGGTCGCCAGCACCTCGACCCGGCTCGACCCCAACTCCGCGCACAACGCCCGGAGCTTGCGGCGCAGGCCGGGCGGGACTTTTTCACCGCCGAGCACGAGCTTGCGCAGATGCGTCCACACCCGCTCGCCGGCCACCGCTTGTTGCAGCACGTGGTAGAGGAAGGTCGGCATGCCGATGATGATCTCGGGCTTGATTTTCTCGACCAGCGCGATGGTGGCGTCCGTATCCATGACCTTGCCGCCGCCGCTGCCGACGCAGAAACAACCGAAGCCGACGCTGGCGTAATGCGCTTGCCAAAAGGCGAGATGCGGCGCGTAGGGAAAGAGATTGAGATGCCTCCACTCCCGCCGCGACCCGCCGATTTCCATGAGCCGGCGGCCGGTGAGCTGGAGGTTGTCGAGATCGTAAGCCGTATGCACAAAGGGCACGGGCTGCGCCGAGCGGCCGGTGGTGCTGGTGAGCAAGAGCGGACGAAATTCCCGCTCCATCGCCTCCGCCACCGCGCGCGGCCCATGGGTCAATACCTGCCAAATTGTGCCTGACTGGCGTTTGAGGACGGCGGCCTCGGGCGCGAGCACGAAGTCGCGTGGCGCGGCGGCGAGATCGGCCTTGGTGGTGAAGGGCAGCGTTGTCAGGCCTTCCGGCCGGCGCACCCGCGAGAGATCGATACCAGCCTCGTGGAAGCGCCTCCGGTAAAAGGGCGAGAAGGGTTGCACACGCGTTTTGAGAAACCGGTGCAAGCGGTCGAGTTGGCGGGCGCGCAAGGCCTCAGCCGAAGACGTGGAGAGCGGGTTGGGTTTCATCGTCGGGTTGATGGGTGAGGGTGGAAGCGGTGAGGGTCAGGGAAAGTTCGGGCGACAGCGGCGTCACCACGGTGGCGTGGTCGCGGCTTGCGGAGCTGATCGCGACGTCCGCGACGTCACGTCGACCGGCCAGCGCGAGGAGTTGCGGCAAGGCCGCCTCCGCCGCGCGCCGCCCGGCCTCGATGTAGGCGGCGTGCAGATGATAATCGTGCCAGCGCGTGCCCTCAGAAGACGGCTGGATCACCACATCCGCGCCGGCGGCCGCGCGTTCGGCGAGGCGGATCTGGCCGGCGAAAATCGCGCGCCGCAGCAGATCAACCACATTGCCGGGCGCGAAGACGTTGAGCGAGCGGTTCAGCCGACTCAGCCACCGCCGCCGCAACGGCGCGGGCCGGGTCAGGCCGCGCTTCACCTGCCGCGTGGTCGGCAACACGTTGACCGCGACGACATGCGTGCAGCCCGCGTCGCGCAAGACTTCGACCGGCACCGGATCGACGATGCCGCCGTCGCTGTAGCGATGCCCGTCCCATTCCACCGGCACGCACAACCCCGGCACCGCCGCGCTGGCGTGGACCGCCGCCGCCACGTCGCCGGCGGTGAAAACGCGGCGTTGCAGCGTGTCGAGATCGGTCGCCACCACATGCAGTTCCTTGCCCAACTCGGCGAAGGTCGCACCGCGCAAGGACGTGGCCAGCCGCAGGCGCAAGCCCTCGCCGTAAAAGAGTCCGCGCACCGGCGGCAAGGCCAGATCGAGCCGCCGCCACAATTCACGGCGCGAGGTGATCTCGCCCGCAAAGCCCGCCAATTCCGCGCCCGTATAACCCGCCGCCCACAAGGCTCCGACATAGGCCCCCATGCTCGCTCCCGCCACCGCGTCGATGGTGATGCCGTTCTCTTCCAGCACTTGAATGACCCCCACATGAGCCAGCCCGCGCGCCCCACCGCTGGAAAGCGCCAGCCCGATCCGGATCTTCCGGTGAAGCGGGGGAGAGGCAGATTCACCTCTCCGTTCCCTCATCACCATCCCGCGCGTGCTCTCGTCCGTCCTTCGCCACCGCTCTCCTCGTGTCGTCATTTCCCTCAGTCCACTCTCTTCCCTTGGCGGACGCCTTTTGAAGCCATTGCGATGGTAGGAACATTTCATCGGTGGTCCCGCCCGGTTCCCCGAGGCGGCCTCGGTTGGTTGTTACCCGATGAGCGCTTCGCGCCGCCCCCGCTGTCTCAAGACTTCCCGTGATCGTCCCTGCCCGCCCTCGCTGTTTTCTTTATCGTGATGGGAGATTCATTGCGGGGTTGTGCGGGACTGAAGAAGTCTCGCGCGAAGGACGCCAAGCCCGCAAAGGATTTTCATGGAAAGTGATGCGCCCGGTCTTCTCTTGGCGGGCTTGGCGTCCTTCGCGCGAACCTATTTTTTTGAAAAAAAGAACTCTTTTTGATCGAATTTTCACTTGTGAGACCGATCTTCACTCTGAAGAATGGACTATTGGCGATTTGATGATTTTGATCTATGGATGAAACCTCCCATGAAATAATAAGCCTTAAAGTTACCGCTTCGCTGGCGCTCATTCTCAGCGCCGCCGTCGCCATTCCGATCGTGGCTTACGGGAGTCTGATGGGGGCCTTTGGCCCTGATTCCTACAAAAAGAGTGACACCACGGTGGCGCTAATTCTCACGACCGCCGTCTTTCTCGGCCCGGTCATATGCCTCTGGATCCCCTCCAAATGGTCCCTGGTGATCGGAGCGGTGATACTGGCTCCTGTTTTTTTTGTCGGATGCCTTTTTCTGGCGGCCCCACTCTTCGGAGTGCCAGTGCTGATCCCTGTAGTAATCTGGTATTCTTGCGCTTACTCGCTTTGGAAAAAATACGCCGAATCGGGCCGTCGCCACTGATCTCGCGCGAAGGCCGCCAAGCTCGCAAAGTGATGAAAAGACATATCGTTTCCTGTGAGAATCCTTTGCGGGCTTGGCACCCTTGGCGCGAATACTCACATCGTCCGTTCCTGAAACGCACTTCAGCAAAGACTTCCGTTTGGTTTTGCGCCGGCGGGTGTAGACTGCTTTAATAAACATGTTCACTCATTTCGTTTTGGTCGTTTGACTGTCGATGGCAGGGGTGTCGGCCGGGGCCGAGGACGGCTGGAAGCCGATGTTCAATGCCAACGATCTTGAGGGGCGGGTCAATGTGAATGGCGCGCCGGAGACGTGGCGCATCAAGGATGGCGTGATTTCCTGCACGGGCCGGCCGATCGCCGCGCTGCGCACGACGCGGCGATACGAGAGCCAGTGGTCGGTCCGCGAGCCGTGGTGTATCTCATGGCGGTTTATACGGGCTTGCGGCGGGGCGAGTTGGGAAAGCTGCAATGGCGAGATGTGCATTTGGATGGAGACGCCCCTTTTC
>CAZQUC010000502.1:0-3267 GCA_964596095.1 uncultured Enterobacteriaceae bacterium | reverse complement strand
GCTGGTGGTGTGGGGGCATGGTTTCGGTGGTGCCACTCGTGCTTCGCTTCACCATCGGCTTGTCTTCCCGTCTCTCCGGTGCCAAACAGATACCGTGCTGCCGGCTGATTTTTTTATGCTCTTCGGAACTTCGGAAAGTTGAGCGCATAGGTGGTGGGCATCGGGCCGCCCACGCAGGGTGCGGAGGCCCCCCGATTCTTCTCGTGGCCACCCATCATTCCCTTTCTTCTGCCGTGTTTGGCGCGAGGATAACGGTGGTGGGCCGGCGTCGTGTCGGGCCGGCCGGGCCGCGTGCCGGAGCGAAGGCGCTTTGCTTTCGACAAACAAAAGCCCGGCGGTTTCCCGCTATTTCACACGAATCCTGCTGGTCAACCTTTCCTCATTTGAGTTACCATCCGTTTATGAAAACGATCGCATCCCGTTTTTTTGTCCTGCTCGGCGGCCTCGCGCTGTGGGGGCTGCCGACCCTTCCGCTGCCTGCCGAGGCGCCGCCCGCCTTGCTTGAGCGCCAGCAACGCATCCAACAGGTGATGACGGCCGTGTCCCCGGCGGTGGTGGCCATCGTCACCGACCCGGACAGTGAAAACCGCAACCCGAATGAAATGGGTTCGGGCAGCGGCGTCATCGTCACCGAGGACGGTCTCATCCTCACCGCCGCGCACGTCCTGCAGGCGGTGGGCGAGGAGTTCAATGTCATTCTTTCCACCGGCACGCGGGTCAAGGCGAAAGCCCTGGGCAAAAACCGCAGCCGCGACTCCGCGCTCGCCAAGATCACCGAACCCGGCAAATACCCGCATGTGGATCGCGCCGTGGCCGACTCCCTCACCGAAGGAGAATGGTGCGTCGCGCTCGGCCATCCCGGCGGGTATGAGGTGGACCGCGCCGCGCCCCTGCGTCTCGGCCGCATCCTGGAAAAAGACGTCGATGGCTTTATCGTCTCCGACTGCACGCTCTCCGGTGGCGACTCCGGCGGGCCGTTGTTCAACCTTGACGGCAAGTTGATCGGCATTCACTCCTCCATCGGTTGGCGGGTGGCCGAAAACCGCCACGTGCCCATGGCCGCGTTTGAAAAAGACTGGGACCGCCTCATGGATGGCGAGACCTGGGGCCGCCTCGGCATGGTCGAGCGCGCGCCGCGGGCGGAGCGCCGCCGGAATACCGAGCCCGAGCCGGCGCAGGGGCCGGCCCCCGATCAGGCCTTGCTCGGAGTGACCGTGGGCTCTTCCTTGTTGGGGCAACCCGGCGCGATCGTCAACGAAGTCACCCCCCGCTCCCCGGCCGGCAAGGCCGGTGTGGAGACCGGTGACATCATCACCAAAATCAACGGCAAAGCCATTCCCGACAGCGAGGCGCTCGGCGTCAACGTCCGGAGTTTCAAGCCGGGCGATGAAATCACCCTGACCGTGGAGCGAAATGGCAAAACGCTCGAACTCAAAACCAAGCTCATCGCCGCCAAAGAACTCGGCAACGAATGACCGGACCGGCCGGAGTTCCCTCGTCACATCTCACCTTCACGATCACCGTTAATTCCGCCATGAACACACACTTTTTTTCCAAACTCATGCTGCCCGGCGCGTTCGCCCTGGCTTTCGGCGCGTCCTTCGCCTCCCGGCCCGCGACGGCGCAGGCCGCGCCGCCCGTCCCGGTGCAGGACGGCGGCAACGGCCTGCTCAAGAAATTCCTCGAAGGGCTCGGTTCGACGCTCAGCGAGGACCAGAAAAAGGAGCTCGACCAAGCGTTGGAGAAATTCCAGAAACAAGCCGAGGACGAATCCGGTCAGCCGCGGCGTTTTGAATGGCGCTCGGAGGGGCGTTCGGACGATGACAACAATAACAACCGTCGCTCCGCGCCACGGGCGCGGTCGCAGAATCAGGACAACCCGCGCGGCGAGAGCCAGCCGCGTCGCCGCGGGCGGGTGGAGCGGAGCGAGGCCGACCCGTTCCAGCAACTCCGCGAGCAGTTGCAGCGGGGCCTCCCGGAAGGCCTCGGCCTCGAGCAGTTCTTCAACGACGATTTCTTCGGCCCGCTGCTCAAGGAAATGGAGCGGTTGCAACAGCAGGGCGGCCGCGGATTGGGCCAGGAATCTTCGCCGTCCGCGCCCTGGTTCCAGCGCCGCCGGGGTGAGCAAAACCGCGCCAACCGGTATGAAAAAGACTCCCGGCGCGCCATGGCGGAATTCCGCCCGGTGGTGGAAGATGCCCGCGACAGCGTGGTGACGCTCTATGGCAAAGACGGGCAACAACTCGCTCTCGCCACCATCGTCACCGCCGACGGCCATGCCCTCACCACCGCCAGCGCGCTCGGCTCGGGCGAAGGGGTGGAGGCCGAATTCTCCGACGGCCGCGTCGCCGGCGTCTCGGTGCTCGATACCGCCAAGAACTACAACATCGCTCTGCTCAAGCTGGACGCCAAAAACCTCAAGCCCATCCAATGGAACCTCGCGCCGGAAGTGCCGGTGGGCACGTTGCTGGCGGCGGCGAGCCCGGATGAAGATCCGCTCGCCATCGGTGTCGTCAGCGTGCGGCCGCGCAACCTGGATTCCAGCAAGAAAGGATTCCTCGGCGTGGGAATGGACGGCGTGCCGGAAGGCGTGCGCATCTCCCGGGTCACCCCCGATTCCGCCGCCGACAAAGCCGGCCTCAAAGAGAACGACATCATCACCGCTCTCGACGGCAAGCCCATCCGCACCCCGAAAGACCTGACCGACTACATCACAAGCAGGAAAGCCGAGGATGAGGTCCACATCGGCTTCCTTCGCGACCAGGAAGACAAGGTGGCCGTCGCCACCCTCAAGAGCCGCGACGATATGTTCGGCGCCGGCCCCGACGGCCAGCGACTCACGGAAACGGAATTCAAACGCATCCAGCGCCAGAGCGACCAAACGGCGCGCATGGGCGTCCGCGGCAGCGATGTGGCGGATGGGTTCCCCGCCGCGATGCAAAACGACCTCAACCTTTCCCCCAACCAATGCGGCGGTCCCGCCGTGGATCTGGACGGAAAGGCCGTCGGCCTCAACATCGCCCGCGCCGAACGCACCAAGACCTACGCCATTCCGGCCGCGGACATCACGCAACTGCTGACGACCGTGCATGAAGGCAAACTCCACCAACCGCAGGATCTCAGTGATCTGAAACGCGACGCCCGCCAAGCCCGCGAAGACATCGACACCCTGCGCTCCAAACTCAAAGAAGCCGAGGAACGCGCGCAGAAAGCCTTCGAGGAATTGGAAAAACGCCGGTGATATTTCCCCGCGCCCCATCCTCTTTT
>CAZQUC010000501.1:0-3276 GCA_964596095.1 uncultured Enterobacteriaceae bacterium | reverse complement strand
CGCTCGGGCTTCCGACAGCGCGACCGTCTTCAACGAAGTCATGTATCATGACGCCACGGGGGAAACGGAATGGATCGAACTCGCCAACCTCATGGCGGTGGACATGGATCTCTCCGGCTGGCGGATCGACAGCGGGATCGATTACGTCTTTCCCGAAGGCACGGTGATCCCCGCGGGCGGGTATCTTCTGGTTTCCAACCAGCCCGCCGCCGTCCCCGGCGCGCTGGGGCCGTGGTCGGGCCGGCTCGCCAACGGCGGCGAATTGATCCGCCTGCTCAGCGTCTCCGGCCGCGTGATGGATGAACTGGACTACCGCGACGGCGGCCGCTGGCCGGCGGGAGCCGATGGCTCGGGCGCGTCGCTGGCGCGGCGGCGCGAGGGCGCGGCCGATCCCGACGCGCCCGCCTGGGCGGCCAGTCACCAAATCGGCGGCACGCCCGGCGCGCCGAATTTTCCGCAAGGCGCCGAGCTTCCGCCCGGCGTGCGGATTTCTGAGTTCGCGGGCGCGACGGACGCCGTCTTTCAGGTGGAGTTGGTCAACGAAGGCGCGACCCCGGCGGCGCTCGGCGAGCTGCGCTTGAACGGGACCGCGCTGCCGGCGCAGACGCTCGCCCCCGGCGCGTTCGCGGTGTTTGATGAAACGCAACTGGGCTTCCGCCTCGCGGAAACCGGCCGTCTGTTTCTTTACGGCGCAGGCGGAACGACGTTGCTGGACGCGGCCATCGTGCGGGCCGGCATCCGCGCACGGCACGAGGGAAAGATGCTCGTTCCCGAAGCCGCGACTTTTGGCGCGGCCAACCGCTTCGCGCTCACCACCGACGTGGTCATCAACGAGATCATGTTCCGCTCGCCGCCCTTTCCCAGCGAACCGGGGACTCCCGCCGCGGCGGAAACCGTCGTGGTGCTGCCGTTCGATGCCACATGGCGATACTACACCGGCGGCGGCGATCCCGGCGCCGATTGGGCCACCGTCGGCCATGCGGGGAACGGCGACTGGCGGGAAGGCGCGGCGTTGCTGGGATTCGAGACCACGCCCGCCGTGCTGCCCGAGCCGCTGCGCACGCCGTTCGTCTCCACCAACGCGATCACGTATTACTTTGAGACAGAATTTTCCCTCACCGAATCACAACTCGCCGCGCTGACCGCCTTGCGGCTGGAGCACATCATCGACGACGGTGCGGTCTTTTATCTTAACGGCGTCGAGATCGAAGCGGCGCGATTCAACCTGCCCGCGGGAGCGATCACACCCGCCACGACGACGACGACGGGCGTCAACAACGCGACGGTGAGCGATCCGGTGGACGTGCCAAAAGCGGCCTTGAGCCTGCGCGCGGGCAGCAACCGGCTCTCGGTGCAGGTGCATCAGCAAATTGCGACGAGCAGCGATATGGTCTGCGGCGTCCGGCTCTCCGCCGTGCTGGAGACGACTCCCGCCACGCCGCCGCTCCCGGTGCGGTCGAATCCGCAGGAATGGGTGGAGCTTTACAACAAAGGCGCGGTGCCGGTCGATCTCGGCGGCTGGCAACTGGAGGACGCGATCGGCTTCGTCTTCCCGGCAGGAGTCACGCTGGCGGCGGGCGATTTCCTCGTGGTGGCGAAGGACGCTGACGCCTTGCGCGCGGAGTGGCCGGAGCGAGCGGCCAAAATCCTCGACAATTTTTCCGGCAGCCTCAGCAATGACGGCGAGCGGATCGCGCTGCTCGACGCGCGGGGGAATCCGACGGACGAAGTCGTCTATGTGCCGGGAAAGTGGAGCGACGGTGGCGGCTCCAGCCTGGAACTGATCGACCCGCGCGCGGACAACCGCCATCCCGAAGCGTGGGCCGACAGCGACGAAACCGCCAAAAGCGACTGGCAGACCTTCACCTGGCGGGCCACCGGCGGCCAGCGCTTCGGCCCCACGACGTGGAATGAATTCCGCCTCGGGATGCTCGACGCGGGCGAATGCCTGATCGATGACCTGAGCGTGCGGCGCGATCCTTTCGGCACGGCGCAGGAACTCATCCAGAACGGCGATTTTGAAGCGCAACCCGCGGGCGCGAAATGGCGCTTCCTCGGCAACCACGGCGGCAGCGAAGTCATCGACGATCCGCAGAACCCCGGCAGACGCGTGCTGCGCCTGGCGGCATCCGGCCCGATGGAAACCAATCACAACCACGTCGAATCCACCTTTCTCAACAACCAGGCGCTTTCCTCCTCGGCGACCTACGAAGTCAGCTTCCGCGCGCGCTGGCTGGCCGGGACCAATCAGCTCAACACCCGCGCCTATTATCAACGGCTCGCGAAGACGTGGGAGCTGCCGATCCCTGCGCGGCTGGGCACGCCGGGGGCGCCGAATTCCCGCACCGTGGCCAATGCCGGCCCGGTGCTCACCGGGCTGACGCACACACCCGCCGTGCCACCGGCCGGACAACCCGTGACTGTTTCCCTCCGCGCCAGCGACCCGGACGGCCTCGCGGCCGTCACGCTCCATTATCGGTTGGATGGCACGGCCACGTTTACCGAAACCCCCATGACCTTGGCCGACGGGCGCTGGTCGGCGGACTTGCCGGGACAAGCGGCGGGGCAAGTCGTGCATTTCTACGTGCGGTCGGAGGACGCGGCGGGCGCGGTCTCCTTCGCCCCGGCGGCAGGCGCGGCCGCGCGGGCCTTGGCGCAATGGCAGGACAATCAGCCGCGAAACCTGCCCGCCCACCAACTGCGGCTCATCATGCTGAAGGCCGATCACGACGCGCTCTTCGAGCCCTTCCACCTGCTCAGCAACGAGCCCCGGCCCGGCACGCTGATCCTGCGCGAGCGGGAAGTTTTCCACAACGTGGGCGTCACGCTCAAAGGCAGCGCCGCCGCTCGCGCCCGCGATGGCGATGCCTACATCGGTTATTCCATCGACTTTCCCTCCGGGCAGAAATTCCGCGGCGTGCATGAGTCGATCGGCATCGACCGCTCGGGCCGCACGCCCGCCGTGCGCCGGCAGGATGAGATCTATGTGCGCCACACGTTTCATCGCGCCGGCCTTCCCTGCCCGCTGGACGACCTCTGCCACTTCATCGCGCCGGGCCGCATCCACACCGGCACCGCCATTTTGCAACTCGCGGGTTACGGCTCCACCTGGGTCTCCTCGCAATACGAGGAAGACGGAACCGTCTTCAATCTCGACATCACCTACGATCCCACCACCACCAGCCCGGCGGGCAATCCCGAAAACCTCAAGCCGCCCACGCCTTTCGTCCACGTCGGCACCGATCTGGCCAACCTCGGCGACGAAAAGGAACAATA
>CAZQUC010000500.1:0-3277 GCA_964596095.1 uncultured Enterobacteriaceae bacterium | reverse complement strand
CTTGCCTCCGCTTTTCTCCTCACCGGCTTGCCGGTGAGGAGGACGGGGAGAGCGCCCGGAAAAAGAGAAAGCCGGGAGTTCGGGGAGAGCGCGGAGGATCCCCCGCGAGGGGCAAGCCACTCTCCCCCAGAGCGGAGGCAAGCCATCCGCACTCCAGACTGTCGGCCTTCATGTGAATACCACCCGGGATCAGGCATTTCCCGGTCTTTTCAAGCCCCCGGCTCCGGTTAGGCTCGCCCGCCATGAGATCAACCTCACGTTTGCTTTCCTTGATATTCTTCGGTCCGGTGTTGGCTGCGCCCCCCGCCCTGGCCGCCCCGCAATGGATCTGGCGCACCGACACCCCCGCTAAAAACGAAGAGGTTTGGTTTCAAAAAGACTTCGACCTGTCGGAGTTGCCCCGGCGGGCCGTGCTGCGGGTGTCGGCCGACAATGGCGCGCGCGTCACGCTCAATGGCGAGGAAGTCGTCATCAACGACGAGTGGCAGCAGCCCACGCAGGCCAACGTGCTCAAGCATCTCAAGGCCGGGCGCAACGAACTCCGCGTGAAGGCCCGCAACGAGGACGGCGCCGCCGGGCTGGTGCTCGCGTTGAATGTGACCGGCCCGGACAATGCGCGGCGCGCCATCGAGTCCGATGGCAGTTGGACGGCCGCCGCGACGGCGAAAGGAGCCTTCCGGCCCGTGCACGTCATCGGCGCGCTCGGCATCAAGCCGTGGGGCAATGTCTTCGCCGCCGATGCCGCGGGCGCGGTGGTGGAGGGGAAGGATATCCAGACCCTGCCGGGCTTCACCGCCGAGTTGCTCTACACCGTGCCCAAGAGTTCCGAAGGCTCGTGGGTCAGCCTGGCGATCGATCCCCAGGGGCGGTTGATTTGCGGCGACCAATACGGCGGCTTTTACCGCCTGACGCCGCCGCCTCTCGGCACGGAAGAGCCGGCCGCCGCCACCAAGGTGGAAAAGCTCACCGCCACCATCGGCGGCGCGCACGGCCTGCTGTGGGCTTTCGACAGCCTGTATGCCGTCGTCAACGAAAAGGCTACGCCCAAGAGCCAGCCCGGCCTCTGGCGGCTGCGGGACGAGGACGGCGACGGCACTTTTGAGAAAGAGGAACTGCTGCGCAAATTCGAGGGCAGCGGCGAGCACGGGCCGCATACGGTCGTGCTCTCGCCGGACGGCAAATCGCTCTTCATCGCCAACGGCAACCACACCAAGCCGCCCACGCCGCTGGAATTGTCCCGCCCGGCGCGCGCATGGGATGAGGATCAACTGCTGCCCCGCCAATGGGATGCCGGCGGCCACGCGGTCGGCATCCTCGCGCCCGGCGGCTACATCGTGAAAACCGATCCCGAGGGCAAGGAGGTCGAAATGTTCTGCCACGGCTTCCGCAACCAGTTCGGCATCGCGTTCAATACCGAGGGCGAACTCTTCACCTACGACAGCGACATGGAATGGGATATGGGCGCGCCATGGTATCGGGCGACCCGCATCATCCATTGCGTGAGCGGGGCCGACTACGGCTGGCGCTCCGGCTCCGGCAAATGGCCGGAGTATTACCCCGACGCGCTGCCCGGCACCTATGATATCGGCCCCGGCAGCCCGACGGGCGTGGTCTTCGGCACGGGCGCCAAATTCCCCGCCAAATACCAGGCCGCATTCTACGCCGCCGACTGGACCTACGGCACCATGTATGCCGTCCACCTCCACCCCGACGGCGCCAGCTACAAGGCCGAGGTCGAGGAGTTCGTCTCCGGCAAACCGTTGCCGCTCACCGATGTGCGGATCAATCCCCACGACGGCGCGATGTATTTCGCCATCGGCGGCCGCCGCACGCAGTCTGGCGTCTATCGCGTCCGCTACACCGGCGAGGAGGCGCACGAGCCGCTGGCCGATCCCGTGCAACGCGACCGCCGGCACCGCCCGGAAATCGCCCAGCGTCATGAGATGGAGGCCCTCCACTCCGCGCCCGCCGATCCCGCCGTGGTCGAAAAAGCCTGGCCGCTTCTCGCCTCGCCCGACCGTTTCGTGCGCTATGCCGCGCGGGTCGCCCTCGAGCGCCAGCCCGTCGATTCCTGGCTCGACCTTTATGCCGCGGAGGGGAATTACGACGCCATCATCGAAAGCAGCGTCGCGCTCGCCCGCGTGTCCAAACGTCCGGACACCCAACAACTCATCCTGCACAAACTCTACCGCCTCCGCGGCACGCCGCTGTCCGTGTCGCAGCATCTCGCCGCCTTGCGCGCGCTGGAATTGACCTTCATCCGTCAAGGCAAGCCCGACGCCGACACCGCCGGCGGCCTCATCGCGGCGCTCGATGCCCAATACCCCGTGAGGAGCGATCTGCTCAACCGCGAGTTGAGCCAGTTGCTCATCTTCCTCGACTCCCCCCGCGTGGTGGCGAAGACCCTGCAACTGATGGCCACCGCCAAGGAAACCGAAGGCGCCGAAACCGCCAGCGCCGCCCTTCTCGCCCGCAACGAGCAATACGCGAAGAGCGTGCAAAACGTCGTCGAGCACCGCCCCAACCGCCACCAGATGGCCCTCGCTTGGAATCTCCGCAATGCCAAGGCCGGCTGGACGCCCGAGTTGCGGAAACAGTATTTTTCCTGGTTCCCGACCACCAAGAAATGGCGCGGCGGCAACAGCCTCCCCGGCTTCATCGAGAACGCGCGCAAAGAAGCCCTCGCCAACATCCCGGAATCTCCCGCCGAACGCGAGGCGCTCGACGCGCTGTCCACCAAGGTCGAGGAGGCGCCCGCGCTCACCTTCACGCCGCCCGAAGGACCGGGCCGCCCCTACACCGTGGACGACGTGTTGAAATTCGCGGAGGGCAAGCTCACCGGCCGCGATTTCGCCAGCGGGCAAAACCTCTTCACCGCCACCGCCTGCCTCACCTGCCATCGCTTCAACGGCGAAGGCGGCGGTCTCGGCCCCGACATCACGGGCTCCGGCAACCGCTACTCCCTGCGCGATTTGCTCGAAAACATCATCGACCCCAGCAAGGTCATCTCCGACCAATACGAAAGCACGCAACTCGACCTCAAGGACGGCGGCCTCCTCGTCGGCCGCATCATGAAAGAAGAGGGCGGCCAACTCACCGTCGCCATCAACCCGCTCGTGCCTTCCGCCGTCGTCGAGATCGCGGCCAAGGATGTCGTCGGCCGCAAGCCCTACCCCGTCTCCATGATGCCGCCCGGCCTGCTCAACTCGCTCAACGAAGAGGAAGTCCTCGACCTCCTCGCCTACATCCAGAGCGGCGGCAATCCGGACGACAAGGC
>CAZQUC010000499.1:0-3278 GCA_964596095.1 uncultured Enterobacteriaceae bacterium | reverse complement strand
TGACGGCCATTTCGGGACCGCCGAGGCTGAAAGCCAAAAGTGTCGTTGTCATAAAAGATGGAATCTGGGTTCGTTTCCAAACTACGACCCTCCGCGCCGCGCGCAAAGGAAAGTTGTGTCGCCGCCGCCCAGCCCCGGCTTAGGGGCGCCGCCGACGGCGGGCGCCCTTGGGAAAGGGCCGGAGTGGTAAACATACCGTGGCGGCCGGAAACAGGAAGAACGCGCGGGACAGCCCGGTTTTTCGCGGCAAAGTGGGCGGCCCATCGTGCCGACCGTTTCCCATTTGCCGGAACATGACCGGCGCGCGCTGCTGCGCCGCGTCTCACGTTCGTTTTACCTGAGCCTGCGCTGGCTGCCCCCGGCCACGCGCGGGCCGATGTCGCTGGCCTACCTGCTGGCGCGGGCCTCGGACACGCTGGCCGACGCCGGGGCGTGGGAGGAATCGGAACGCCGGGAACTGCTGCGAGAGCTTCGCGCGGCTCTCCAAGCCACGACGCCGCACGCGCGCGAATGGCTGGCGTGCCTGCGCGTCCTGGCCGCAACCGCGCCCGCCGCCACCCTTTCCGACGGCGAGCGGGCGTTGCTGGAGCGGCTCGGCGAGGTGCTGGCGTGGTTCGAGGCTTCGCCGGAGGAAGAAAAAACGCTGATTCGCTCGGTAGTCACCACCATCATCGGCGGGCAGGAGGACGATCTCGGCCGGACGCGCGTGGCCTCGGCGGACGAACTCGACCATTACACCTGGCAGGTGGCGGGCTGTGTCGGGGAATTCTGGACCCGGCTGTGTCTGCTGAAAAACCCCGCCTACGCGCGAGGCGCGGCGGAGCCCTTGATCGCGCACGGCATCCACTTCGGCCAAGGGCTGCAACTCATCAATATCCTGCGCGACGTGCCCAAGGACGCTGCGCTCGGCCGCTCGTATCTGCCCGGCCTCGCCGCCACCGCGAGCGCCGAAGAGAAATGGGCCGCCGCGCAACCATGGCTGGCGCGGTGCGCGGACCGGCTGGCGGCCGGGCGGCACTATCTGGCGGGCATCAACGGCTTCCGCCATCGCCTGGTGGTGAGGCTTCCGCTGCGCCTGGCGGAGGAAACCCTCGCCCTGTTGCGCACGACCGGCCCCGCCGCCATGACCGCTCCGGTCAAAGTGCCCCGCCCGCGGATCAAATGGCTGTTGCTGGAATGCGCCGTGAAGGCGGCGTTTCCTCGTGGGAGCGCTCCGTCCGTTGGCGAAGCCGCCTGAGCGACGGTCATGCCCGCCCCATTTCCCCGCATTTGACGTGGCGCGTTCCTGCGCTACGGAAAGTGCTCCTTTTCCCTGTTTTTTTCCCGAGCGGATGGCATGAGCGATTTTTTGACCCACGAATGCGGCATCGCCCTGGTGCGGCTGCGCCACCCGCTGGAATACTACCGAGAGAAATACGGCACCTGCCTGTGGGGCTTCCAAAAACTCTTCCTGCTCATGGAGAAGCAGCACAACCGTGGCCAGGATGGCGTGGGGATCGGCGGCACCAAGCTCCACATGTCGCTCGGCCAGCCCTACATGTTCCGGGCGCGCTCGGGCAGGGTGGATTCGCTGGCGGGCCTGTTCCGCGCGCAGATGGCGGAATTCGACAAACTGGTCGCCCGCAAGGCCATCGACCCGGATGACCCGGAATCCGTGAAGCGCCATTTCGACTTTGGCGGCGAGTGCCTGATGGGGCACCTGCGCTACGGGACGAGCGGGGAATTCGGCGCGGCCTCGCTGCATCCCTACCTGCGCCGCACCAATTGGCCGACCAAGACGCTGATGGTGCTGGGCAATTTCAACATGACCAACACGGCCGACCTGAACCAGATGCTCATCCAGCGCGGCCAGCATCCGGTCTTCGGCACCGACACGCAGACGGTGCTGGAGGAAATCGGCTACCATCTCGATGAGGTCCACACCGACATCTACCGCCGCGAGCGCGACCGCGGCACGCCCGGCGAAAAAATTCCCGCCGTCATCAGCGAGGAACTGAGCGTCGGCGAGATCATCCGCCGCGCGGCCGAGCCGTGGGACGGCGGCTATGCCATCGCGGGCATGATCGGCAATGGCGACTGCTTCGTCCTGCGCGATCCGCGCGGCATCCGCCCGTGCTCGTGCTACATCGACGACGAGGTGATCGCCTTCGCCAGCGAGCGCGTGCCGTTGCTCACCGTCTTCCGCGCCGCGCCCGAGGCCGTGCATGAACTCACGCCGGGGACGGTCACGTTCATCAAGAGCGACGGCCGCCTGCACAATGAACGGTTCGCGCCCGAGCAACCCGTGCGACCGTGCTCGTTCGAGCGGATTTATTTCTCGCGCGGCAACGACCCGGACATCTACCAGGACCGCAAGCGGCTCGGCGCGGGCCTCGTGCCGCAGATCATCGACGCCATTGGCGACGACTTCGAGCGCTCGGTGTATTCTTTCATCCCCAACACGGCGGAGGTCGCCTACTACGGATTGATGGACGAGTTGCGCCACCACCGCCGCCGCCAGGTGCGCGACGCGGTGCTGACGGCGGCCCGCGCGGGCACGCTCGACGAGACCACACTCGACGACCTCATCATGCGCAACTGGCCGCGCTCGGAGAAGATCGCGCACAAGGACATCAAGCTGCGCACCTTCATCTCGCAGGAAAACCAGCGCACCGCCCTCGCCAGCCATGTGTATGACATCACCTACGGCGAGGTGAAGCCCGAAGACGCGCTGGTCTGTCTCGACGACTCCATCGTGCGCGGCACCACGCTCAAGCAGTCGATCCTCAAAATCCTCGCCCGCACCAACCCGCGCCTCATCGTCATCGCCAGCACCGCGCCGCAAATCCGCTACCCCGATTGCTACGGCATCGACATGGCGGAGATCGGGAAATTCATCGCCTTCGACGCCGCCATCACGTTGCTCAAGGAGCGTGGAAAGCAGAGCCTCATCGACGAAGTCTATCGCCAGTGTCTGGTGGAGATTCAGAAACCGGCGGCGGAGCAGGTGAATTTGGTGAAGTCGATTTATGCGTCGTTCACGGATGAGGAGATCAGCGCGAAGATCAGCAAGGTGGTGTATCCCTCGGGGCGCGATCTGCCTCCAGGATGGAGCGGCGAGGTGAAGGTAATTTTCCAGACGGTGGCCAACCTCCACGCCGCGCTCGGCCCCGAGGCCGGCGATTGGTATTTCACCGGCGATTACCCCACGCCCGGCGGCAACGCGGTTTGCAACCGCGCCTTCATTCATTACTACGAAAAGCGCACCGGCCGGCCCTACGATCTGCCGGGGTTGTAGC
>CAZQUC010000498.1:0-3284 GCA_964596095.1 uncultured Enterobacteriaceae bacterium | reverse complement strand
GAGGCTTGCAGAAACAGCAAGTCCACCTGCGCGTAAAGCCCGTCCTCGTGTCCCTCGCCGCCCGGGAGCACGGGACGCGCGCCGACAAACCGCACGCCGCCTTCCGGCACCGACACCGCGGCGCGGAAGGATTCCTGTCCGAAGTGCGGCACGTCTTGGCTCAGCGCCGGGTCGTCCGGCGAGACCGGCCAGGAGACGAGGTCCAGCAGGCGCACCTGTTCGTCGGCCACTTCGGCCAGCAGCGTCCGGCCGTCGCGCGCCCACGTGGCTTGCGCGGTGAAGGAGCGGCCGGTAATGCGCGTTTCATAGGCTGCCGGGAGCAAGTATGGACGCTCGGGCTTGGTCGAAAGCTCCCATTCCGTGGGATAGATGAATTCGGTCATCGCCTCGACGCTCGCCTTCGGGGGACCGCCGGGAGTCACGGGGCCGGTGGCTGTTTCCACCGCCGCGTGGAAAGAGGCCGTCGCGGTTCCCGCCGCCACCGTCCGTTCCCAGTGGTCGAGATCGGCGGCGTCATCCTCGCCCGTCCGTTCCCACAACCACGCCGCTGCCAGATGCCTCGGCACGCGGAAATGGCGCAGGTGCAGACGCGCGGCGTCGGATTCCGCAGGCGGCGCGGTGGCGGCCGGAGCGCCTGTTTCTACCGGCTCCGCGTGCAGGAAGGTGAACTGCATGGGTGGGCTTTCGCCGACACGCTTCGATGGTTCTTCGGCGAGGGCCGGCGCCAGCAGCCCACACCCGAGGAGCACGGGCCGGCCCGCGGGGGCTGGCGTCACCGTGGTGACTTTTTCCCAGAGGGTCACCGGCATCCGGATCAAGCTACTGCGTGGGCCCGTGGCCGGCGGCTCCAGGACGACGAACGGCCATTGGGAAAATCCCTCGCACCGTGTCGTTTCAATTTTAGCGTCGAATCTCCAAGTGGCGGAGGCTCGCGCCCTCGCGATCAGCCCGAGGCTTTCTCCGAGGTTTCTGGTTTCGAAGGCGACCGGCGCCATGCTCACGGGAGACGCGAACGGCTCGAACTCAGTAGGGTAGATAAACTCCCGCACCGCTTCGCTGCGCAGCCACCGGCCCCCCACGGCGGAAAGCCGTGTCTCAAGGCTTCGTTCCGCCCGGCCTTCTGTTTCCAGCCGGCTCAACTCTTCGAACAAGGCGGCATCGCCCGCCCGTCCGGTCCGCCAGGCTTGGAGCGCGGGGCCGGGGTCGGGCGTGTGGAAGACCACCACCTCAAGGCGCAGCGGCCACGCCGGCCCGGAGGGTTCATCACGTTGGGGCATGTCACCGCGACGAGGCGGGGGTGTTCCTGAAAAGGGATCAGGCGGTTGAGCCGGCGTGGCGGGCGGCCAGAAAAGAGTCGTCTTTCCCGACCTGGGAAAAGGAGCCTGGAAATCGGGCGGCAATCCCTTGACGAAGGGCTCCTCCGCCAAGCCCGCCATCGGCAGCCAGGCCAGACTGAAACACAAACAGCAGCGCATGACGGAATTCATCGGGGCAAACAGGGTGAAGGTGGAATCATCGGGGCTGGGAGGTGGCGGCCGGATCGAGCCGGAGAAAGACGAGCACGCGGCGCGGCGGCCGGGCGGCGGAACCCGGCACGCGCGCGGCCGGAGGTGTTTTCATCGCCATGACCAGACAAGGATCGCCCACGGGGGCCTCGCTCGCGGCAGACCCCTGCACGACGCAAAACTCCGGTTGAGCCACCGCGGCTTCCGACCGGCCGCCCTCTTCTCCCACTTGGAGCGGCCAGTGCTGCCATTCGGGCGTGGCGCAATGGTGCGTGAGCTGCACTTCCGCTTGCATGAAGTCTTTCGCGGCGGCGCGGCGCGCCATCAACCGGACCTCGGTGCCGACGTTGCGCATTTCTTTGGTGACGGCGACCGGCTCCTCCAGCCCGTGTATCTCGAACTCAGTGGCATACTCGAACGGAACCATTTCGTGCATGACCAAGGCGCGTCCGGTTTCCGCCGGCCCATCGAAGACCGCGGCGCGGAATACCGGGCTCAGGGAGAGTTCTGCCTCGACCTCGGTGGTCTGATGGAGATCGGGCGGCGGCGCGGCGGCCGCGTCGAGTTGCTCGAACAAGGCGGCGGCGCTTTGTCCCGCCGCCAACAGCCGCGTGGCCAGCGTGTTTTCCACATTGAAGACATCGAGCCGCACGCGCAACGGCTCGCCGGGAATGACCGGCGCCGGCGGTGGGGCGGGAGCGTCGGCCACCGTCCGCGCGGCGACCGGTGGGACGGCCCGCGAACTCCACCACCACAGCGCGCCGGTCAGCGCCACCACCGTGGCCACGGACGCGGCTAGCGGCGCGGATTTCACCGCCAACCAGAGTTTGGCCAGTAAGGAAACGCCGCCGGCCGTGACCGTCGCGCGGGACCACGCGTGAGCCGCCACCCGCGTCGCCAACCCGGCGGGCGGCCTCGCCACGGCATGGCCGCCTAACAATACACCAAGGGCCGCCGCGCCGAGCGTCACCCCTTGGCGGTGGAGCCGGCGCCGCAACTTCTCCAGCGCGCGGGTGACGCGTTTGCGCGCGGCCTCGTCGGACAAGCGCAAGGCCGCGCCGATGCTCGGGAAATCCCATTGCTCGAAAAAGCGCAACACCACCGCCTCGCGGTCCGGCGCGGATAAGGAGGCGAGGGCCTCGTCGAGATGCGGCGCCAGATGCGCCCAGGCATCGTCCACCGGCAGAGAGGCGTCGGAAAACTCGGCATTCATGGCGGCAGTGGTTTCGCGTTGGCGGCGGCGCAGTTCCGCGCGCAGCACGGTGGTGGCGGTGAACCAGGTGTGGCGGTGCAACCAGCCGCCCGCCGGTTGATCCGCCCGCAGCGTGTCCGCGCGGCGCGCGAAATCGGCGAAGACCATCTGCGCCACATCCTCCACCAGCGCGGGGCAGCTCACCAGCACCCGCCGCGCCGTGGACCACACCAGCGGCACATGACGCGCCACCAGCGCGCCGAACGCCTCGGACGTGCGCTCGGCCTGGAACCGGCGGAGCAGTTCGACATCATCATGGAAAGTCGGCGACATGGCGGAACAAGGTGGGTGGCGTCTTCCCGATCACGGTAAAACGATCGTGGTTCACCCTGTCACAAGCCGTCCGGACGCAAAGCGGACGGAAAAAATCCGGAATTTTCTCCGGCATCCCATCAGCCGTTCCCGGTGAGGCGAGCCTCCCGCCCGCCTCGGGTAGGGTGGGCGTCCCGCCCGCCGTTTCCAGCATCTTGCTGGAAACAAAAAGGCCGCCGACCTGCCGCACGATTTCCTTGTTTGGAAAAAACCCC
>CAZQUC010000497.1:0-3287 GCA_964596095.1 uncultured Enterobacteriaceae bacterium | reverse complement strand
ATCAGATGGCCCATCACACTTTTCCTTTCACCATGCGGACATTTTTTTCGCGAGTCCTTCACGGCCTTATGACGCCCCGGCGGAAGCCTTGGCGGCGCCTTTCGGTTTGGGCCCTTCTCCTGGCGATGGGAGCGCCGGCGTGCAAGAAGGCGGAGCCTTCCGCGGATAAAGAAAGCGTGCCGGGGCCGGAGGAAGCGGCGCGCGCCTTGGAAGCCCTGACCGCGAAAGCGCCGGTCCGTTTCGCCTGGCTCGATGGCGACCGGCTGCTCGGGTTCGACACCCTGGCGCCGACCGAGCCGGTGGTGCTGCGGCAAGGGCCGGAGTTGGAGCGACCGCTCTTTGCGCCGGACGGGGCGATGCTGCTCTTCACCGAAGCCGGAAAAATCCACGCCATGGCTTGGCCGAGCCGGGAGGTCCGCGTGGTGCGCGAGGGGTTCGCCGTCGCGACCCGGCGCGATGACGACCAGCACGATTGGGTTTATGCCGCCGAGTCCGCCGAGGGGAAAACGCTCTTCCGCTTTCCGCTGCGCGAGCCCTCGCAGGTCGAGCCGGTGTGGGACGCGGCGCCGGTGGATCCGCGTTCGGTGCAATTCTCCCGCGACGGGCAATGGATGTCGGCGGCCTTTTTCCACCGCGAATCCGGTTGGGCCGATCTGTCCCGGAAAACCTGGGCTGCCTTCGCGGGCAGCCGGCCTTTCGGCATGGTGGCGGACAGCTCCCGCCTCGCGGCCATGCTCGACGGCACCGGGCGGTGGCTGCGTTTTTTCAATACCACGTCCGAGCCCTGGCACCCGCAGGCGGAGGATTTCGACGTGCCCGGCGGCTGGCGCTTCCCCGTGCCTCTTTCCGCGCCCACCGACGGTGTCATCTTCACGGGCCTGCGCTGGAGCAACCACGCCCGCTTCCCCCTGTTGTTCGACGCCGGGCGCCTCGCGTTGTTGAAGCTCTCGCCGGACGGCCGGCAGGCCGAAACCACCGCCGCGCTGGCCGTGCCGGGCGGCGCGATCCGCGAAGCTGACGCGTGGATCGGCGGGGGCGAGGCCTCGTCGCTGGAGGGCTGGCAGCTTTCCCCGACGCCGCTGGCCATGCCCGAGCGGTTCGACAATCACAACTGGAACCGCTGGCCGTTTTCCTATGAGGAAGTTGCCTTCGCCTGGCGGGACAGCCGCACGCCCGTCGCCCTGCCGGGACGGGACCAGCCCTGCCGCCTCACGCCCCATCAATGGGGACGCTACAAGGAAAACCTCTCCCTGTGGCTCGGCGACAGCACTTACGAAACGGACCTCGCCTCCGCCCGCGCCCTGGCCGAAGGCGGGCGGCGGACCAACCGGCTGTCCGTCGAATTCGAACTGGAAGAAATCGCCGACCAGGAAGCGCCGATTTCGATCCGTCTCATCGCCTTGAAATTGAAAGACGGGCGCGACGCGTTTTCCCTGTCGCGCGTGGCGACCCGCGAAACGATGTCGCTGGTGCTGCGGGTGCTCATGGACGGGGGCGATGGCGCCAAGGCGCGCGAATACCAGGACACCCTGACCCCGCTGGGCCCGGCCTCGGGGCCGCCCATGCATGTGGTGGCCGAGTTGAACGATGGCAAAATTTTCTGGAAGATCGACGGCGCGGTCCTCAATGCCCAAGGCCGCGAGATGGGGCCGGGCCGGCTTTCCGCCTGGAACGCGGACGACGTCGCCGGCCTCGTCATCGGAGATCACGAGCCGCGCAACGACGCCGGCTGGCGCGGCTACATGAAGCACATCGTGGTCGCCAATGGCCATCTCTCGGCCGATCACATCAAGGCCCACCTGTCCCTGCGGCGGAGCCCGTCCACCGAATGGCTGCTGGGGCCGCCCACCCGCCTCAAGGCCAAATTGATCGAAGCCGCCCCGCTGCCGCCGCCGGAAGAGGCGGGCGGACGCTTCCTCGTGCAGCAGATGTATGAAGTGGAGGAAGTGATTTCCGGGCCGATGTCCCTGCACATCGTGCCGGTCTGGCATTGGGCGCGGATGGATGGCCGGGACGTGCCGGAGCGCCCGACGGAAATCGGCAAGACTTACGAATTGTTCATCAACCGCACCTCGCGCCATCCCGAATTGGAGGTGGAAACCGTGCGGCTGGGGGCGTCGGGGCAGTTGGAGCCGTCGTATTTCGACCTTGCGCCGCCCGGCGACCGTGCTCCGCTGGCTTCCTCGACAGAAAACCCGTCCCCCGCCGTTTCCACGCCATCATCCGATTCGACGCAATGAGCCGCCGCCGCGCCCGCCCTGTTCCTGGTTTGTCCCGTTTTTCCCTGCCGGCCCTCGTGTCGGCGGTTGCCCTGTGGTGCGCCGGCGGCCTCGCCGCTCCGGCGGTGGCCGGCGGCAGCGAATTCACCCAATGGTGCGCCGCCCATGCCGAGGAGCCGGATGCCCGGAACGCCCGCGTCATCGCCGGTGCCGCGCCCGGCTGGCTCTTCCTGCGCCCGGAACTCAAGCACCTCGGCGCCGGCGCGTTCTGGGAAGACCCCGCCGCATTGCCCAACGGCGATCCCCTGGCGGCCATCATCGCCTACGATCGCGCGCTCAAGGACTTGGGCGTCACCCTCGTTGTCGTCCCCGTGCCGGCCAAAGCCGCCATCTACCCGGACAAGCTCGCGCCCAACACCGCCGAGGACGCCGCCGCGCCCGCCGCGCCCTGGTTTGAAAAACTCGCCGCCGCCGGCGTGACCGCCCTTGATCTCGAGCCGCTGCTGCGCGAAACCCGCGCCATCCAGAAAGTCTATTGCGAGCAGGACGCGCACTGGACGCCCTGGGCGTGCCGCGTCGCCGCCGAAGCCGTCAGCCGCCTGCCCGCCGTGCGCGAAAAAGTCGCCATTCAGGACATCGCCCCGCGCGCCGGCACCGAGATCACCATCACCGGCGACCTCGCCGACGACCTGCCCGCCACTGTGGCGGGCAAGGAAAAACTCGTCGTCGTGCCCGCCGCTGCCGCGCCCGTGCCGCCCGATCAGAACAGCCCCGTGATCCTGGTCGGCGACAGCCACACCGCGGTCTTCAGCGAAAAGGCCGGCACCATCAAAATCCACACCACCGGAGCGGGCTTCCGGGATCATCTCCAGGCCCGCTGCGGCTTTCCCCTCGCCGTCTTCACCAACGCCGCCTCCGGCGCCGATGGCGCGCGCGGTCTCCTCGCCCGCACCGCCGCCGCCAAGCCGGACTTTTGGAAAAACCGGAAACTGGTCATCTGGTGTTTCAGCGCGCGGGAGTTCACTCAGGGTCAGTGGCGCGTCGTTCCTCCGCAGCCGGGGAAATAAG
>CAZQUC010000496.1:0-3288 GCA_964596095.1 uncultured Enterobacteriaceae bacterium | reverse complement strand
ACGCCTCGCTTGCCCTGGGCTATACTATCCCGCCCCTTTGGGGCTAAACAGATACTTGGGGCCTTCGCCGCGCGGGGATTTTGTTTAAATCACATATTATCAATGAGATAGAGAGAAAATACAATCCGCTAACCTGACGCCGATGGGCGCCCAGCCCCCGCCACAGGTCACAACATCCCGTTTTCCTTGAAGCTGAAATAGTCCGGCCCTCCCGGCGCCGAGGGCTGGCCGACGATGACGTGATCGAAGAATCGGAGGCCGAGGAGATGGGCGGCGTCGCGCAATTGGCGGGTGATCTGCCGGTCGGCTTCACTGGGGTGCGGGTCGCCGCTGGGGTGGTTGTGGGCGAGGATGAAACCGTGCGCTTGGTGGACGATGGCGGGGCGCAGAATGTCGGCGAGGCGCGTGGTGCAGGCATTGATGGTGCCGGCCGCGATGTCCTCCATGTGCTGGTAGCGCAGCCGCGCGTTGATGAGCACGACGCGAATGAGTTCCCGCGGGAGCATCCGCAGCTCCGGGCCGAGGAATTCCGCGATCTGGCCCGGTGTGTCGAGCGCGATCTGGCCGAAGGTCTGGCGGGCGAGGCGGCGGCCGAGTTCGAAGGCGGCGGTGAGGTGTTTGGCCTTGGCTTCGCCGATGCCGGGGATGAGGGCGATTTCCTTCCAATGCAGGCGCGAGAGCTGCGTGAGCGAGCCGTGCGTCGCCAGCAGGAGGCGGCTCATTTCGATGACGTTGAGCCCCTTGGTCCCGGTGCCGAAAAAGAGCGCGAGCACTTCGGCATCGGCCAGCGCGCCGGGGCCGTGGCGGTCGAGTTTTTCGCGGGGGAGTTCTTCCGAGGGCGGGGCGGTGATGGGCGGCGTTGCAGGCGCGGTCTCCGTCACGGGATCCGCCGAAGGCGGGAGAGGGAGCGCTTCGTTGACTTCTTCAGCCAGGCCGTCATTCAGTGCAGACACTTCTTGAGGCGGGAGTCCAGATAGTGGGTGACCTGCTCCAGCGCGGCGCGCGCGGTGGTCTCGGGCAGCGGCGCCAGATCGGCGCGCGCCTCCACCAGCAGCGCGCGGGCGGCCCCGACGGCGGCGTCGATGGCGCCTTGGTAATCCGCGATGCCGGCCAGCACGCTGGTTTCGACCGGCTCCTGCTGGAGGAGCAGGCGGTTGAGTTTGGCGCGTTGCGTGTCGGTGGCCGCTTCCAGCAGGTTGAGGATGGGCAGGGTGAGCTTGCCCTTGGCGAGGTCGGTGCCGAGCGTCTTGCCGACGGTTTCCTCGTCGCCGACGAGATCCAGGCAGTCGTCGTAAATCTGATACGCGGCGCCGAGTTTGTCGCCGTAGCCGCGCAGGCGCGCCTGAATTTCCTCGTCCTGTCCGTTGAGGGCGGCCGCCAGTTCGCCGGCGCAGGAAAAGAGCGCGGCGGTCTTGAGGCGGATGATTTTGAAATACGTCTCGCGCGAGAGATTGAGATCGAAGCGCCGCTGGGTCTGGATGATCTCGCCGGTGCAGACATCGTTGGCGGCGCGGGCGATCTTGCGGGTGAGGGGATTGTCGAACTCGGTGGACAGCTCCAGCGCGTGGGCGAAAAGCGAGTCGCCCAGCAGCACGGCGAGCGAGGGGCCCCACCGCGCGCTCGCCGTCGGCGCGTTGCGGCGCAGGGCCGCGCCGTCGATGATGTCATCGTGGACGAGGGTGGCGATGTGGATGAATTCCAGCACGGTGGCGAGGCGCAGATGATCGTCGCGCACCCCGCCGGTGGCGCCGGCGGCCAAGGCCACCAGCGCGGGGCGCAGGCGTTTGCCGCTCGCGCCGGCGACGTAGGCCACGTAGCCTTCGATGGCGGGATCGAACCGCCGCGCCTGTTCGCGCAGGGCGGCTTCGACGAGTTCGAGTTGTGGGCGGACCAGTTCGAACGGGAAATTGTCGCGTTTCAGGCGCGTTAACATGCGGCGTCAGAGTAGGGTGGGCGGTGCCGGTGTCAAACCATCCCCCGTCCAATCGCGTTGTCTCATGCAAAAAGACACTGAAAGGGCCACCTGAGGGAAGTGGAGGGCTCGTGGATGCCCCAAGCAAGAAGGACATCGTCGTGTGATGCCACCAGCGATGAGCATCGAACCGCTTCCGCCCCTCAGCATCCACATCCTATTCAGTTTGAACAGGCGCATTTTCGCGAAAACGGGTAGCGCGCCTCTGCGATTTTGGCGGCGCGCCGGGCCGGCGCGACCGGCTTACCGGGCGGCGGGATCGACGGCCACCGGCGCCGGCTGCGGTCCGTTGTCCGTGACCGACTGGTGCTCGTATTCAGAAGTGGGCGTGGTGGTTTCGACCGCGGGCCGGCCCGCAAACGCCGCCGCGGTGCTGAATTGCTCGGCGGTGAGATTGGCCAGAATCGCCGCTTTTCTCGTCGCGGGCGCTTCCACCGCGGCAGGGGGCGCCGTCGTTAGCGCCGCGGTGAGGAGCGGTTCGGTCAACGTGGCGCCGGCGACGACGGGCACGAAGGTCCGCGCCCAGGTTTGCACGAGGGCCGGATCCAGCGCGGTGGGTGCGGCCGCGAGGGCGGGTTCCTCGACGTCATCCCGGAAAATCGGCATCCCTTGGTGGCCGAACGATTCCGCTTCCGTCGGCAGACTGCGAATAGGACCGCGCGTCGCGCCCGGACCGCTGGTTTCGACCGCGACCGTATTGGTGAATTCGCTGACCGATGATGGCAGGTCATCCATCGACATTCCGCCACTGATGGCAAATCCGGCGCGCTGGTCGCTCTGCCGGCGGGTTTGCGCCACCACGCCCCGATCCGGGTTTTCGTAATCGAGAAACACCGGAGGCTCGAACGCCGGGCCGGGCCGGCCCAGCTCCGCTTCCGGCAGCTCCGGCAGTTGTTGCAGCTTCGCGAGCTCCTTCTTGATACGGCGTTCTTCGCGCTGCTCCTGCCACGTGTCGATTCTGGCGTTCATTTTATCCTGCATTTGCTGCACGGAAGAGCATGATGTGAAGCCCATGGCGAGCACGGGCAGAGTCAGCAAAGGCAACAGACGGTTCGGGATGTGAGCGTTCATGGCGATAGATTGGTTGGTGATTATGGAAAATATGCTCATTCCATCATTTCGTCAACCAAAATATCGTATTTTTCTTAAATATTTATATTTTCCACAAAAATAACAGAAGAGCCGCCCCTTATGTCTGGATCGTTTCCTTTGAGATCCCTCTTCGCCTCATGAGCCGGCGGCTCACTCCGTCGCGACCAAGTCGCGGAAGACGAGGGACGAGGGATTGCCCACGGGCGTGTAGTGGCCGGTGAAGG
>CAZQUC010000495.1:0-3293 GCA_964596095.1 uncultured Enterobacteriaceae bacterium | reverse complement strand
GATCAGCGTATCGGACATGCGCTTCCCTTGGCGTGGAACGGTTCGCCTGCAAATGCGGATCCGTTAGGGATCGCAGCCAAAGGATGACCCCGGCGAGCGTGCTGCGATCCCTCCCGAATCAAGGGTGAGAGCAGACCCAACCGGGGGTGTCGCTGCGCTCAACCCCCGGCTGCGGTGGTTGCGATAACGTTTGCCATCTGTGGTGCTTTGTTAGAAATTATTTCACAGATTGTTTAAAATCAACATATTTCACAAACTATGTAGATGCCTATGAGGCAAGCCCCTCTCCGCCCGAGAGCGGAGGAGGCAAGCCGTCCTCACTCCAGAACGACGCGGGCGGTGGGCGCGAAGCACCCGATTTTGTTGGGGAATCTTTGCGGAGAGCGACGTTGTATCGATCTCCCTGAGTCCGGGGCAGGGGAACGTGGTCGACGCAGGTCTCGCGGGGATGCTCGTCCACCCTGCTTTGCCCGCGTCCGAGTTCCTGTGATTTCATTAAATTTATTGAATGTCTATAAAATTTTGGAATATGTGGTGATAGAACTGATGAAAGAAAAATCTCGTGCTTTTCACGCAAGTATTTTCGTTCTAGCAGTCTGCCCTGATAAAAAAACGGGATACTCCCTTGGCGTGCCCGTTTGATACCTCATCTTCCTCCGGCACGGTTCCTCATATCACTCCTACTCTCTATGAAAACGAACATTCCATCATTCGCCTCCCTGGTGTCTCCCCGCAGAGGGGCGTTGTTGCTCCTCGGATCGATCGTGCTGGCGGGCGCGCTCCCGGCGCGCGATCGTCGTTCCCGGCGCCAATGGCTCCGATGGGGCGCTCGCCATCACCCAGGATACCGTCATCGATCTCAGCCAGGCCGTCACCGGCACATGGGATCAGAACAATGCCGCCAACGCCGGCAAAGGCGTCTATGATGTCGCCAAATGGGCTGTCGTTTTCAAATATTCCAGCGTCACCGTGGCGTCGGGCGCGACCGTGACCTTCAAGAACCATGCGAGCTGCGCGCCGGTGGTCTGGTTGGTGAACGGGAATGTGACGATTGTCGGGACGGTGAGTTTGGACGGGCAACAGAATCAACCGCCGGGCACATTGGCGGAGCCTGGGCCGGGAGGATTTCGTGGGGGGATGGATCTTTCCAAACGGGTCCAAACGGCAGTGCTGGATTCGGGCCCGGTGGGGGACTTACTGAATCGGGGATGCGAGGCGCGGGAGCAGCATATGGCACGGGTGGAGGCCATGCTTCCGTTCCACCAGCCTATGGAAATCCATCGTTAATCCCGTTAATCGGAGGCTCCGGAGGCGCTGGTGATCGACGCCCGCATAATGTTTGGGGAGGCGCAGGGGGAGGCGGCGCCATTTTGATTGCGGCCACCGGATCGATTGGTATTACCGGCGAAATAAGATCCAACGGTGGGTGGACTCAGCACGGCGAATCAGGTGGCGGCACCGGCGGCGGCATCCGTCTCGTAAGCGAAACTTTGACCGGATCGAGTGCCATCAGAGCGCTGGGTGGCGCTGGATGGTGGAGTGGTCATGTCGGTCGCATCCGCATCGAACGCGTCACCAACAACAACTTGATCTCCGTCGCGCCCGACCCCAGTCTCGTCACCCTCGCGGCCGGTGCGACGGCCGTGCTGTGGCCGCCGGAGGGCGCGCCCGAGGTGAAAATCCTTTCCGTCGGCGGCCTTGCGGCTTCGGCTGACCCGCGCGCGAATTTCGGAACGCAAGGAGCCGATGTCGAGTTGCCGCAAACCACCTCCGCCGAAGTGTTGATCGAAACGCGGAATACCCCCTATTACTACCGCGCGGTGGTGGTGGGGCCGAACGGAACGGCGATTGCCGGGGAGATCGCGGCCTTTGTCACCGCGGTTCTGCCGCCGGTGGCGACGACGCGGCCGCCGGAAAGCGTGACGGAAACAAGCGCGACCCTCGCGGGCCGGGTGGTGACGAACGGGGCGGACACGGTGGTGTGGTTCGAATACGGTGCGACCGCGTTGTATGGGAATGTCGTGGACCTGCCGGCCCGGCCGGGGGCGGCCGGCGCGGCGGAGGTGTCGCTCACCACGGTCCTGGGGAATCTGACGCCGGGCGCGACGTATCATTACCGTCTGGTGGCCGCGAACGCCGGTGGCACGGCCTACGGGCAGGATGTGGTCTTCGAAGCGGTGGCAACGGGCGGCGGCGGCACGCCGACGGCCGCGCCGACGGTGGTGACGGGCGGCGCGAGCGGGCTGGACCCAGGGCTGGCGACGTTGTCGGGGCAGGTCACGCCGCGCGGCGGGAATACGCTGGCGTGGTTCGAATACGGTCCGACCACGGCCTATGGCGCGGTGAGTTCGGCGCGGAGCGCGGGCAGCGGCACGACGCCGGTGGCGGTGGCGCTGCCGGTGGCGGGGCTGGAGCCGCGCACGCTCTATCATTACCGCCTGGTGGCGGAAAACAGCGCGGGGGTGTCGTATGGCGCGGATGCGACCTTCACCACGTCGGACGCGCCGCCGGTGGTGGCGACGGGCGGAGCGGTGGCGCTCTCCACGACGAGCGCGCGCTTGAGCGGCCGGGTGCGGGCGCGCCACGCCACGGCGCGGGTGTTTTTCGATTACGGAACGGACGGCGTGTCGTTCCCCCACAGTGTGGCGGCCGCGCCGGCGACGGTGGGGGGCGATACGGAAACGGCGGTGAGTGCGGATCTCACCAACCTGCAGCAGGAGGTGACGTATATTACTACCGGCTGCGGGCACAAAGCAGCGGCGGCACGGGCTGGGGGGACGTGGCGTCGGTGGCGGTGGAGCGGTTGTCGGGCTTCGAGCAGTCCTTTCCCACGGCGGTGCCGGCGGCGCAACGCCAGGGGACCGTGACGGTGCGGCTGCTCCCGGCCGGGGTCACGGGCGGCTGGCGGTTCGCGGGGGGGAAACGGCTTGGCGCGCCTCGCAGGCGAGCGCGACGGGGCTGACGAGCGGCGCGCGCGTCAGCGAATACCGTCCAGTCGCGGGCTATGCGCCGCCTGCGTCGGAGACGGTCAATGTGGTGAGCGGCGGGGCAGGCGTCTCCCTGGAGCGGACGTATCAGACGCTGCCCGGCGGCGGGACGGGCGCGCTGGTCGTGAGGTTGAAGCCGGATTCGCTGGCCGCGGCGAGCCTGCCGTTGGCGAGCCGCGCCCACCTCCACGCCCCAGTCGCAGCATCTCGACGTGGCGGCGGTGTATTTCACGCAGGATGCCGGACGCGGCGGTGGCCTGCCCCCATTGTTTGATCCACTTCTTATGAGAGACTTGGGGTGCACAC
>CAZQUC010000494.1:0-3294 GCA_964596095.1 uncultured Enterobacteriaceae bacterium | reverse complement strand
GCGTGGGCATGACCACGCTTTGGATCGGGGCGACATGTCGCCCCGATCCAAAGCGGAGACATGTCTCCGCACTCCAAGGCAATGTTTCCAACATGATGGCTTCTTCCCGAAGATCTCCACCTCCGCAAGGCTCGCCGTGGCGATGACTGTCCGTCTTCGCTCTTCTGCACGGTGAAATCCCGCGTATTCCGGGCCGGATCGGCTCCACTCGCGCCGGCATGGCGGATGACATAGCGGGTGATTTCATAAATCTCGCCAAAATCACGGCACGGGCAGTTTGGCGAGGATCTGGTCGATGAGGGCCTCACTGGTCACGCCCTCGGCTTCGGCTTCGTAGGTGAGGAGAATGCGGTGGCGCAGGATGTCGTGGGCGAGGTCTTTCACGTCCTGCGGGGTGGCGTAGACGCGGCCTTGCAGGAAGGCGTAGGCTTTGCTGGCCAGCGTCAGATTGATGGTGCCGCGCGGGCTCGCGCCACAACGCACGAGGTTTTTCAGCCCCGGCTGGATCACGTCGGGATTGCGCGTCGCGGTGATGATCTCCACAATGTAATCTTTCACCGCCGGATCGACGTAAATCTCGTTCACCAAAGCGCGCGCTTCGATGATGTCCGCGCCGGTGATGACCGGCTCGGTGGTCAACTTGGGCGCGGAGGTGGACATGCGGTCGAGGATGTCGCGCTCCTCGGCCTTGGTCGGGTAATCGACGCGCACCTTGAGCAGGAAGCGGTCGAGCTGGGCCTCGGGCAACTGGTAGGTGCCTTCTTGGTCGATGGGGTTCTGCGTGGCGAGGACGAGGAAGGGATCGGGCAATTTGTAAGTCTTGTCGCCGAGCGTGACCTGCTTTTCCTGCATCGCCTCCAGCAACGCGGACTGCACCTTGGCGGGCGAGCGGTTCACTTCGTCGGCGAGGATGAGGTTGGCGAAGATCGGGCCGAGCTTGGGGGTGAAATCGCCCTCCTTGGGATTGAAAATCAGCGTGCCGAGCAGGTCGGCGGGCAGCAGGTCGGGGGTGAACTGGAAGCGTTTGAAATCGACGCTGATCGTGCCGGCGAGGGCTTTGACGGCGAGGGTTTTCGCCAGACCGGGCACGCCTTCGAGCAGCACGTGGCCGTTGGTGAGCAGACCGAGCAGCAGTTTGTCAAGCAGGTCGTTCTGGCCGACGACGACACGGTGCAGCTCCTCGCGGACACGAGGCACCCACGCGCCTTTTTCGACGATGCGATCGGCCAATTCTGAAGTGGATTCGGGCATACGGGGCGCGATGCTACGCGGCAATTCCGGGGTGGCGAATGAAAAGCCGCCCGTGGCGGGGACGCGACTTTGGAGTGCGGATGGCTTGCCTCCGCTCTCGGGGTGAGGGGCTTGCCCCTCGCGGCGGGACTGATCCGCTCAAGCCCCAACGGCCCCTTCCTTCCTTCTCCCTCTCCTCACCGGCAAGCCGGTGAGCCGAAAAGCGGAGGCAAGCCGTCCGCACTCCAAACGGCCCGTCCCCGAGCATTGACTTGGCCGCCCGATGTTGTTTGCTGGCCGCTTCATGCCCGCTGCGCCCATCACCACCGGCCAACCCGATGACGTCGCCGCGCTTTTGAAGAAAGTGCGGCGCATCGAATTGATCACCCGCGGTATCGTGCGCAGCAAGGCGGGCGGGGAATACCATTCCGTCTTCAAGGGCCAGGGGATCGATTTCGACGACTTCCGCGAATACCAGCCGGGCGACGAAGTGCGCAGCATCGACTGGAACGTGACGGCCCGGCAGGGCACGCCCTTCATCCGCAAATACGTCGAGGAGCGCGAGTTGACGGTGTATCTCGCTGTCGATATCAGCGCTTCCGGCCTCTACGGTAGCGGCCAGCAATCCAAGCGCGAACTGGCCGCCGAGGTGGCCGCGCTCTTCGCCTTCTCGGCCATTTACAACCAGGACAAATGCGGACTGGTGCTCTTCACCGATCAGGTGGAGGGCTTCGTGCCCCCGGCCAAGAGCCGCCGCCAGGCGCTGCGGATGATCCGCGACATCCTTCACACCCGGCCGGCCGGCCACACGAGCCAGCCCAAGCCCGCGCTCGATCTCCTCAGCCGCCATACCAACCGCCGCTGCCTCGTGCTGGTGATTTCCGATTTCCAATTTCCCGGGATCCTCGACTCCCTCCGCGCCGCCGCGGCGCGCCACGATGTGGTGGCCGTGCAACTCATCGATCCCGCCGAAGAAGAGTTGCCCCGTGCCGGCCGGCTCCGTCTCGCCGATCCCGAAACCGGCGAAGAGATCGTCGTCAACACCTCCAGCACGCGGGTCCGCGAGCGCTATGCCGCCCTGCGCGCCGCCTGGAAAGAGGAAACCGACCGCGCCTTCAAAACCCTCGCGCTCGATAAAATCGAAGTCCGCACCGACAGCGATTACGAGGCCGCCCTCCACGCCTTCTTCCGCAAACGGGAAAAGCGACGGTAGCCGCCGCGTATCCCTCGTCACTATCTCATCATCCCATTGTCTCTTTACGGTTGTTCACCGGCCAATCCGTTCCATTTTTCCGTCATGAACCGCCGCGCTTTTTTGCCCCTCTTGCTTTGCACGCCGCTCCTGCTCCTCGCTGAGGAAACGGCCGGCGATCCCGGCTTCACCCCTCTCTTCGACGGCGCCACCACGAAGGGATGGCGGAATCCTTACACCTGGGGCGAGGTCCAGGTCGTGGACGGCGAGTTGCACCTCACGGGCGACAAGAAATTCTTCCTCGTGACTGAGAAGACTTACAGTGACTTCGTCTTCGAAGGCGAAGTGAAGCTGCCCGAAGGCACGGCCAACAGCGGCTTCATGTTCCGTGCCCACGTGGAGCCGAACAAGGTTTTCGGCTACCAGGCGGAGGTCGATGGCGACGAAAAACGCGCCTGGTCCGGCGGCTTGTATGACGAAGGCCGGCGCGCTTGGTTCATCAGCCCGCGCCGGCTGGCTGCGGCCAAGGACGCCACGCCGGAGGAGAAGGCGAAGAACGACGCCGCCAACCAGACCAGCGTCGAGGCCTTCCGCCAACGGGCGGGCGCGGCCTTCAAACGCGACGAGTGGAACACTTACCGCATCACCTGCCAGGGATCACGGCTCAAGATCGAAGTCAATGGCGTGGTCACCACGGACGTCGAGGATGACACGGACGCCGCGGGCGTGATCGGCCTCCAGCACCACGGGGAGAAAGGGCAGACTTACCGGTTCCGCAATTTGCGGATCAAGGAACTCCCGAAATCCTGACGGCGCGCGGCTCAGGGCCGCGGCCAGAAAAAAAGGATCACCAGCAGGAGAAACGGCACGAG
>CAZQUC010000493.1:0-3296 GCA_964596095.1 uncultured Enterobacteriaceae bacterium | reverse complement strand
CCATGCCGGCGGCCGGACCGACGCCCTTGCCCACCGCGGCCATGAAGCGGTCCCACGCTTCCGCCAAGCCTTCCGTGCTGGCCTTCAACCCGGCCTGCACGCGCTCTTGCTTGGACAGCGCGTCGGTCATGCCATCGATGAACCGCTCCACGGTGAGCCCCATCTTTTCGATATCCTTCGCTTCCGCCGTGCCGAAGGCTTCTTTCATGACGCGCCGCACCTGCGGCAGCCTCTCCGCGAGCTGCTGCAACTCCTGGGCCATCACCTTGCCCTTGGCCGACATTTGCGTGAGCGCGAGGATGACACCGGACATTTCCTCCTTCCCGCCGCCGACCGAGGCGAGGGCGTTACCGAATTCCCGCAGAATGTCCCGGCTGCGCGCGGCGGAGATCCCCACCGCTTGCAAGCGCGTGCTGCCTTGCACCGCCTCCTCAAAGCCCAAGCCGGGCATCTTCGCCAGCTCGCGCAGTTTTTCGAGCTGCTCGACGACCGATTCACTGCCATTGCTGGTGGCGCGCAGCCCCGCCACCAGCGATTCCATGGCCTGGGCTTGATTCACGGCCTTGTTGAGCGCGAGCACCCCCGCCGTCAACCCACCGACCGCGCCGCCGGCGCGAGCCAGCGACGCCAGCGAGCCGGAGGAAACGAGACCTTGGAACGTCTTGCCGAAGCCGCCGCCTCCGGATGGAATCACACCCCCGCGCATTTTCGCCACATGCCGCCCCCAGCCATCGACTTCGCGCTTGGCTTGGGCGACGTCTTTTCTGAGTCCGGTGTTATCGAGCCGCGTGCGGCCCACGAGTGATGCTTGTTTGGTAGCCATCTTTTTGATTGGGTTGTTGTGTGTTGAAGAAAGGAGAAATGGTCAAACCGCCGGCGGGGAGATGGACCACCACCGCTTGTGGCTGGAGCGATTGCGCTGCACGCGGCTCGGGTAGTCTTCCTCCAGGCGGCCCAGCATCCGGCTGGCTCCGCCTTTCTTGAAGAGCCGGCGGGCGGAGACGCCGACCGGCGACATCTCGCCCGAGAGCAGGTTTTCCAGGTCATCGGCGCTGCCTTCCCAGGGCTGCTCGGGCGGATGGTTCAGCCCGCCGCCGGCGCTGAAAAGCGCGTGGTCAAGCATGTCGAGCAGTTGACCTTCCGGCGTGTGCTCGCCGATCCGCCGGGCCAGCTCCGCGTCCGCATATTCCAGCGAGCCGAAGCGGCCGCCGCGCACCTGCGGGCACGCCGCCCAAAAGCCCTCGTGCGTCAGGTCCGCGAGCAGCGCGGGAAGCTCCCCGGCGATCCGGTCGCGAAAGGCCTTCCGTTCCGCCGGCGTCGTCGTCGGCATCGGCAGCGGCGTCTTCCGCGCGTGGAAGAGGAGCACCTTGTCCCGCCACGAGTCGGCCAGCGTCGGCAGCATCTTGAGCGTGTCCGGGTCATCGTTGAGCGTGACCGACACCCGCCACCACGGCGCGAGCGTCGCGGCGGCCGCGAATTTCGCGCTGACCCGGTAGCTGTCATTCACCGCCAGGCCTTTCAGCCGCTCTTTGAAATGCGCCTTCGTCTCCGGCTTGAGCACCACCGCCGGGTCTTCGCACAGCAGATGCTCGGCTTCCGCGAGGTCGCTGTTGAACCGATCCTCACCGAAAAGGTGGCTCGTCGGGTCCGCGTGCCGGCCGCCGAAGATCGGCGTCAGCAGTTGATGTTGCAGCCGGCTCTTGCCGCACCCTTTCTCGCCGACGACGATGCAGACCTGCCCGCGGTCGCGTGTCCCGTTCCGCAGGGCCTCGTAGCCCAGCTTCAGCCAGCCGAGGAAAAACCATGCCGCCTCCTCGCCCAGCAACCCCCACACCAGGGCGCGGATCGTCGGCCACCCCGCCGCGCTTTCCTCCGGTTCGATGAGGATCGGCGACGTCCGCACCAGCACGCGGCGGCCGACGAAGTCATAAACGCCCGCATGATACCCGGCCAAGGCGGGCAACGCCAGATCGAGCAGCCGATGCTGCCGCGCGTATTCCAGCACCCAATCGATCTCACTCAGCCCGCCAGGATCATCCGGCCGATGCCGCAGCCCTTTGGCCTTGAGATGCTTCGAGATGTCCGCGCGCGTTTCCTCGACCCAGCCGCCCGCGTCGCCGATGTAATAATACGGCCCTTGTGCGCCATTGAGCTTCCACAGGTCGAACTGCTCCGCCACCTTCGCGGCGTCGAACGTTCCCGGCCCAACCGCAGCGGCCACCGGCGGCGGAGCTTCCTCCGCGGCCACGAGCGCCGCCGGCGCGTCCGGGGCCGGGCGCGCGATCCGGCCCGCGCGCTTGCGCGGGCGGGGCGTGGGTTCTGGTGTCGGTGCGTCTTCAGCCATAGGTCTTCCCTTCAAAAATCGAACATCCCGGCCATCGCCGGATCTTCCGCGACCACCCGCGGCCAATGCCGGACCAGGTCGTTCAAGTCTTTCAACGGCTTGCCCGCGCCATCGTCGAAGCCGCCGAGGTCGAAGACATCGACCACCGCGCCGGCCGCATCGAGTTGCCCCTGCCACTTCGCCGCGCCTTCCAGGCCGGGCGCCTTGCCATCGGGGCGCGGCGCATCCGCGTGCGGCAGCAGGCGCACGCGCTTCCCGCGGAAAAGCGGCAGCGCGTCCGCCACGATCCGGCACGAGGCCCCGAGCAGCCCCACCACGCCCACCTCCGCGAGCACCCCGGCCACCCGCGCCAGGTGCAGCGCCGCCAGCACATCCGGCCCGCCCTCGCAGAGCACGACCCGCGGGAAGGCCACCGCCGACCGCACGCCCACCGGCCAGCCCGCCCGCGAGCCGCCGCACGTCAAGGCCTTGATCGCCGGGCCATCGTCCTTGCGCGGGTAAGGCTGGCCGTCCAGCCGCCGCATTTGGCAGAGCCAAGCGTCCTCATCACAGAGCGCCCACGATGGTTCCCCGCGCCACCGGCACGTCCACAGCAGCCCCCGGCGCGCCGCTTCCACCACCGCGCCGGCGGAGAGACCCCGCAGCCGCGCCAACGCGCGCACGTCATCATCGCCCGGCGAGACCAGGCGAGGCAGCGCCGGTTTCCGCGGCGGCGGCTCCGGCTTCCGGCGCGCGCGTTTCACCGCCGGCAGCGGTCCCTTCCAATCGCCCTCGTGGATGCCCGCCAGCTTGATGAGCAACTTCGCCGAGTCGCTTTGGGAAAGCTGGCACATCCGCCCCAACAGCGCCGGCCCGTCCAACGTCTCGCCGGAGGAAAAATCGTGGAACAGCGTGCCACCCTTGAAGACGGAACCGCTCGCCGCGCGGTCATCGCGATACGGCACGCGGCAGC
>CAZQUC010000492.1:0-3298 GCA_964596095.1 uncultured Enterobacteriaceae bacterium | reverse complement strand
TGGCCGCCAGTGATCCGGAGACGTTTCAGACGCTGGAACTATCGGAGGAAGAGACGCGGGCCGCCTGGGACTTCCTGCAAAGTAGAACCCTCCGCTTGACCGCCCAGCGTGATCCAGCCCTCGCCTTGCACACTTGGAAGACCTGGAGCGAGAAGCCGGGCATGACGTCTGATTTGTATAGCAATAGCCTTTCGCTACAAACGGCGTTTGCCACGTGGCTTCAGCGTGGAGCAACCGCGACTTCTATCCAGGCATGGTTGGAAACCCTGCAACCGACCCATTCCCGCAAAATAGCCTTTCCCGCGTTTTTCAGAGCTTACGCCGAAGTCGATCCACGAGCCGCGTGGCAGGCGATGGCCGCGCTCAAGGATCAGTCGTTGGTCAACCTCGGGTGGTCGGCTGACTTCACTTCTCTGAGCGAATTTCTTCCCAGCGCGCGGCAAGTGGCATTGGCCGCGATCGCTCGCAAGTCTCCGCAGGAAGCCGTGCGGCTGCTTGAGCAACGGCAACAAGAATGGCTTAAACAAGCCGATAACAAGTCCGCTTCCGAACTCCCCATTGAGCAGCGCCTGCCGGTTGCGCGATTTACCCAATCCATCACCAACGCCGTCGCCGAAACCTTGCCGGAAGCTCCGGCGGCGCTTTTCCAACAGCTCGCCGCGTTTGATTTCCAGAGCATGGCTACGGAATCCAAAGACGCGGCGAGTTGGCAGCGGGACATCATGACGGCTTGGATACAACCCCGGCGGGGCGCGGAGGCGGAACTTTTGATCGAGGCGGCGGCCAAGCAAGCCGCCTCCAACGAATCTCTCGCCACCACGCTCCAGCCCGCGCTGGAAGTGGCCTGGCAACAACTCTTCGCCCGCGATGCCCAACGCGCCTGGGCCTTGTGGCAGACCCAACCCCCGGCGCTGCAAGGGCCGGACACCGCCACACTGCTGCAACGGGTTCACCCGACGTCGCCCGAAGCCACCCGTGAGCTGCTCGCGACCGTCCAGCCGGATTCCCTGGGGTCTTCCTTTGTTGCCAACGCCGCGGCCCTGGACCCGGCGGCGGTGGCCGCGTGGGTGGGGAAACTGGCCGAAGACGGCGGTCGACATGAGGCGTTCGACCAACTGGCCGCGACCTGGGGCCGATCTCAACCGCACGCCGCCGCCGCGTGGCTGGCCGCGCAACCCGACGACACGGCCCGTCACGCCGCGGCGGAAAAACTGGTCACGACCTGGGCGGCTTACGAGGAAGACGCCGCCTCACAGTGGGTGGCCGGCCTGCCCTCGGGCGCGACGCGCGACCAAGCCGCGGCTGGCCTCACCCGCGCCATTGTCACGTCCGATCCCGAAGCCGCCTGGGCCTGGGCGCAATCCATTTCCCGCGAAGACCTGCGCCACGACCTCTCGTTGCAGGCCGCGTGGGCCTGGCGGCAAGAGGATGCGGCGGCTGCGCAGGCAGCGATGGAAAAGGCTGGTTTTTCCGAAGAAGATCTCTCCGCGACTCCATGATCCGTCCGTCCTGGCTGCTTCCCGTGCTGGTCTCGCTCGCGTGCTTCGCGATGGGATTCGGCGGCGCGCGCTGGTGGGGCTCTTCTGCCAGTGGTTCTACCAGCGAGACGGCGTCCACCGTGATCTCCGGTGAAAGCGGGGCTTCGTCTGTCGCCGCGGCCATGGCGAACGATCCGCTTGTGGAAAGCCTGGAAGCGGAGTTCGCCGCCCTCCTCGCCAACGAGCCGTCCCGGGTGCCGGCGGATTTCGCGGGACCGTTTTCCGGCGAAGCCCTGGCCGCGTTGGCCGCGGCGTGCCACCGCACCAACACGCCGGAGACGCAAGCCGTCCTCCGCTATGCCGAGGCGTGGGCCAAACACGATCCCCGGGGGATGTTCGAGTATTTCGTCCGGCGCGGGTCGCTGCGTCTGCCTCTCGGCCGAGGCGGGTGGACCGACTTGTCGTGGCGATGGTCGTTCGGTTCGCCGATCAATCTGGGCGCCGTGCTCTTCACCGCCTGGCTGGAGAAGGATCGCGAGGCGGGCCTCGACGCGCTGCGCCAAGCCTCCTCCGGCCTGCTCGACACCTCCGAATTTCCGACTATCACCGAGAAGCTGTGGGAACTGGCTCCCGAGGAAGCCGTGCGCCTGATGAGCCGCGAATTCAACCGCGAGGCGTCCCAACCGGCCACATGGTTCCGATGGCAGGACGTGGAACTGGCCACGGTGCGCGAGCGTTTCGTCCTCATGCAGGAGCAGGCAGAGGAGCCGGCCCGCGGCCGGATGACCGCCGCGTTTTTCAAGGAAGTCGGGGAAGTGCTGCCCGCCGTGGGTAAGGAACTGTGGACACGCCTCGACCCCGCCGCTCAAGACGCCGTGCTCCAGGCGGGCTATCGTCCCGCCTTCGACGATCCCGCCTTCGGCCGGGCACGGCAACTGGTGGAGGCGGAAGCGTCGCCGCGCGAAGCGGCCGCGTTTGTCGATCACTATGCCTCGCAGTGGGCGTGGGAAGACCTGCCGGGCGCGCTGCAATGGGCGCAGCGACACGTCACGGGTGAGCCGGGCCTGCGCCACCTCGCGGCGTTGCTGCGGGTCGGCTTCAGCACCGATGCGGGACTCGCGGCGGCCGAGCTGGCCCGGCTGCCCGCCAGCTCGCGACGCGACCGCGTGCTCGATTTCCTGGCCGTCGTGGAAAAGTCGGAGGAAGCCCTCGCCGCGCAGCCGTGGTTCGATCCGCTGCCGGCGGAGGAACAAACCCGCGTGCTGGAGACCTGGAAAAACCGGCGCTTCCGCCCGTTCGCCGAGGCTCAATGAGGCCCGCCGATAAAGTTGATTTGATCACTGTGTTTGTCACCGCGGAACGGTCGGGGAGCACACGCGCCCCGCGTGTCCTGGCCGCCGCCGTGGTCGTTGACTCAGGCCGTGCCGACTTGGCCCGCGGGTGCCGGGGGTGACTCTGGGGGGGCATCTTCCGAGGGGGAAAGCGCTTTGGCTTGGGCCGCCTGCTGGCGTCCCAGCCAAACGCCGAGCACGGCCCAGACCAAGGCCATGGGAATGACCAAGCTGCTGAGCGCGGCCAAGCCCATGCCAAGGCCTTTGAGCCAGCCTTCCACCTGCGCGCCGATGACATCGCCGCCACGATAGACGAAGGTGTCGATGAAGGCCTTGGCTTTGTATTTTTCCTCGCGGTTGAGCACGGTGAAAAGCGTCTCCCGCGCGGGGCGCATGACGGCGCGCTGCACGGCCTTGGAGGCGGCATCCAGGATCACCACCATGGCCAGCGATCCGAACACGGCCAGGCCGGCAAAACCAAGCAAGATG
>CAZQUC010000491.1:1870-3301 GCA_964596095.1 uncultured Enterobacteriaceae bacterium | reverse complement strand
CCGGAGGGATCGCAGCACACCGCCCATGGAGAGGAACGGTTCACCAGGGACGCCTTCTCTGGCAGCGATCCCTTCGGGATCGAATTCTTTTTCATCGCTGATCCGGGGGTATCGCTGCGCTCAACCCCCGGCTGCGGTGGTGGCGATGGCTCTGCTATCGGAGTGGCTTCGACAAGCGATCCTCACCGTTTCTTCAAAGCCCGATGTTGCTCAAGCTGTATGTGCCCCCAGACGAGACTCCCCTTCCACGGCAGGCGGGACGCCCGCTCCCCCTTGCTCCAGGAAGTGAGAAAAAAATCGCCGGAAACCTCCAATTTCCGCGATCCAACGAGCGTTGCTCTGTCGAATTAACATCAACGGCCCATCCATGCCCAGCGACCAGCCAACATTCCGTCTCGCAAGGGACCCGGCGGGCGACAGCGCCCTCGCCGACCATGCCGCGCGCCTCGTGGTGGCAATGGGACGCGGGGAGGCGCCGGCGCTGGAAGAATTGTATGGCCTGTGGTCAGGGCCGCTGCTGGGGATCGCGTTGCGCATCCTCGAGGATCGCGGCGCGGCGGAGGAGGTCTTGCAGGACACCTTCGTCAAACTATGGCAGCGCGCGGAGGATTACGATCCGGCGCGCGGACAGCCCTTTGTGTGGGGGTTCACCATTTTGCGAGGACTTTGCCTGGACCGTCTGAAGCATGGTCAAAGGCAGAAACGCGGCGGCGGGCGTCTCGTCCCCTTCCAGCCCTGGGACCACGGGGCGCCCGCCGTTCCTCCCGCCGTGCTGGCCGCCGATGATTTCCGCCGCGTGCAGCACGCCATGCGCGCGCTCGACACCGCCGAGCGGGAGTGCCTCGAACTGGCCGTCTTCCTCGAATTCACCCACGTCGAAATCGCCGCCGCCACCGCCGTGCCGCTGGGCACCGTGAAACACCGGTTGCGTCGCGCCCTCGCCAAGCTCCGTCATTTGCTCGATCATCATGATTCCTGACCCGTCGCCCGCCGATCCCTTCGGGCGTGCTTTCGGCCTCCCGGAACATCCCGCGCCGCCGCCCGCTGCGGCCGGGCGTCCGCCCGTCGTGGTGCGCGGGGCCGATCCGTCCGAAGCCCATGAGGGTTCCGAGGAAGAACTGCCCGACGAAGCGGAGTTGGATCTCATTTCCACCGTGGTGGCCCTGTCCGGCTCGGTGCCGGTGGCGCCCTCCGCCGGGACGTGGGAGGAACTCCGCGCCCGGCTCGGCTGGGAAGAGCCGACGCCCGTCAAGGCCTCTGGGAAATTCTGGCCGCTCGCGGCCGGCGCGGGCTGGGGTGCGGCCGCCCTCTTGACCGTGATGCTGGCCTGGCGCGGGGACTCTCCGCCCGCCGCCACCGGATCGACTTTGCCGGAACCAGGCGCCGGCCCGGCCGCGGACTCCCGGCTCGCCATAAGCCGGGATGCCGCGG